>CANHLV010000043.1 GCA_947461495.1 Chitinophagaceae bacterium | reverse complement strand
GATATCTTCGTATCAACGCTACTCCAGCTCCTGAGGGAGCTGTGGCTCCAGGTATTTTATATAATTTTAAAGATTCGGTAGAACAAGGAGAACCCATCAATTTCGCACTCTCATTCAAGAATATCAGTGATGTGGCTTTCGATAGTTTGATTAAAGTAAAATTTATCATCACAGATCAAAACAATGTTTCACATGCCATTGATATACCAAAACGAAAGGCCCTGGTTTCTGGCGATACCTTAAATGTGTTATACACCATTGATACAGAAAATTTAAATCTTGTTGGTGGTTGTACATTATTCATTGAGTTCAATCCAGACAATGATCAGCCTGAAATGTATCATTACAACAATGTACTTTATAAAGACTTTTTTGTAAAAGCAGATAAATACAATCCGCTTTTGGATGTGACGTTCGATGGGGAACACATTTTAAACAAAGATATAGTAGCCAGCAAGCCGCAAATTTTTATAAGTTTAAAAGATGAAAGTAAATTCATGGCACTCAAGGATACTTCGTTGATTAGTCTGCAGGTAAGGTTTCCGGATCAGTCATTGCATACTTATTATTTTGGTGACACCATGAGATTTATTCCTGCGGATTTATCATCAGGAAACAATACCGCTAGCATTGATTTTAAACCCTATTTTCCGGAAGATGGGGAATATGAATTAATTGTTTCAGGTAAAGATGCAGTCGGAAACAAAGCAGGAGATTTGGATTACCATGTAGTATTTAATGTAATCAACAAGCCAATGATTTCAAATATGCTTAATTATCCCAATCCTTTCACTCGTTCAACAGCATTTGTATTTACCATTACCGGTTCTCAGGTTCCGCAAAATATTAGAATACAGATTTTAACTATCACCGGAAAAATTGTCAGAGAAATTACAAAAGACGAATTGGGGCCCTTGCATATTGGTAGAAATATTACAGATTTTAAATGGGATGGAACTGATATGTATGGGCAGCCTCTGGCCAATGGCGTTTATATTTACAGAGTTATCACCAATCTGAATGGAAAATCACTTGATAAATACAATACACAAGACAATAACACTGATAAATACTTTAATAAAGGGTATGGAAAAATGTATTTGATGAGGTAAATTATCGCATCTGGTAAAATTCAAAAAGGCTGTTTTCATCAAACAGCCTTTTTTATTTTTAACTTCGCGCATTAAAAAATTACAATGGCTAAAATAGGAATCAATCTCGTTACTGGAAGTTTACAAAAAGAAGAAATCATTGTGGGCATTGATTTAGGTACAACCAATAGTTTGATTGCCATTATTCATCCTGATACCAAGCAAGCAGTTGCTTTAAAAGAACACAATGCCACAGCATTGGTGCCATCAGTGATTTATTTTGATGATCAAGGAAATGTAGTAGTAGGTGATGAGGCCAAATCCCATTTGGAAACAAGCCCTGAAAGAACAATATTTTCTGCCAAAAGATTAATGGGCAAAAGCTATGCTGATGTAAATAATCATTCCGATTTTTTTTCTTATAAAATAATTGATGACGGTACAGATAGTTTGGTGAAAGTACAGGTAGGAAATAAATTTTATTCTCCTATTGAATTATCCTCTTTTATCTTAAAAGAACTCAAACAGCGCGCAGAGCATATTCTTAAAACACCCGTCAATAAAGCAGTAATTACTGTACCGGCTTATTTTAATGATGCACAACGCCAGGCAACAAGAGATGCAGGAAAATTGGCAGGCCTGGATGTGTTGAGGATTATAAATGAACCAACAGCCGCTAGTCTAGCTTGTGGTTTGGGACAACAGCCGTCTGAAACTGATATGCCTGAATTGATAGCTGTTTATGATTTGGGTGGTGGTACATTTGATGTTTCCATTCTAAGTATTCAAAATCGAATTTTCGAAGTATTATCTACTAACGGTGATACATATCTTGGAGGTGATGATTTTGATAAAGTTATCATTCAATATTGGATGAAAAAATTAGGATTGGATGAAAAATTGCTTCATGAAAACAAAGCATTTGCACAAACATTACGATTGAAAGCTGAGGCTGCTAAACAATATCTAAGTAATGCGAATTTGTATAGGGATATGATTAACGATTTACCATTGGAACTTACGAAGGATGACTTTGATGAGATGATTAAACCATTGGTAGACAAAACCATTGATTGTTGTAAAAAGGCCCTAAAAGATGCCGGTATTGAAAAGTCGGCCATTCGCCATATTATAATGGTGGGAGGAAGTACTAGAGTACCCTTGGTGAAACAGATGGTTGGTGATTTTTTTGGAAGAATAGTCAATGATAAATCAGACCCTGACCTGATGGTGGCATTAGGTGCCGCTATTCAGGCTGATGTACTCGCGGGCAACAACAAAGAATTGCTATTACTTGATATTACACCACTCAGTTTGGGTATTGAAACAGCCGGAGGTTTGATGGATGTGCTTATTCCTAGGAATGCCAAAATTCCTACCAAATCAGCAAGACAATATACTACTCAGGTTGATGGACAATCTTCCATGAGGATTAGTGTTTATCAAGGGGAGCGTGATCTCGTAAAAGACAACAGAAAATTAGCTGAATTCAATCTCACCCAAATACCCGGAATGCCTGCAGGTTTACCTAAGGTGGAAGTGGGTTTCTTAATCAATGCAGATGGAATTTTAACAGTGAGTGCCAAAGAATTGAGAAGTGGAGTGGCTCAACATATTGAAGTGAAACCGCAATATGGGCTCACAGACAAAGATGTTGAAAATATGCTGATGGACTCTATCAATAATGCTCAGGCAGATATCGCTATCCGTGCTTTAACAGAAGCCAGAACAGAAGGTGAACAATTGCTCAAAACAACAGAAGGATTTTTACATAAAAATGCCATATCATTAACTCAGGACGAATTGCTTCAAACCGCTGCTGCCATGCAAGCTTTGCAAATGGCTATTACTATGGACAACAAAGACCTTATTCATGAAAAAATTTCAGCACTTAATGAAACATCAAGACCTTATGCCGAAAGAATCATGGATGAAGCGGTAGCTGCTGCGATTAAGGGGAAGGTCGTTTAATAAAAATTATTCCCAGATAAATAATACATAATAAAAAAGCATATTTACTAAAACTAAGCGCATTTACAACCGCTTTTGGAACAAATGAAAATTGCACATAATTTTTCCCAGGGTTCAATTCTACTGCGTTAAAAACTTTTTTATATGGAATCGGTTTTTTGAATTCTCCGTTTACCACACAATTCCAATGAGGGTAGATGTTTTGCTGATAGACCAAAGTATCTGGCTTATTACTATAAACAGTTAATGCAATATTATCCCCTTTGAAACTATTTACTTTTATTTTTGTTTCATTGGAATCGTCTACGTTAAAAATGAATGGCTTATAACAAAACAAACTAAGTGAATCTTTAAAAACAATTTTAGTACTATTCAATTCAACCGGGTAATTTGATTTCGTATCTACTCCAATTTGCTTGCTGAAAAAACTCCAGTCTCCCACTAGTTTTTTATACCTATCTGCTTTTGTTGAATAAATTCGGTATATAGGAATGTAATAAGGAGCTTGCATTCCTTCTGGAGCTCTTTTAATAATAGTTTCAACATCACTTGTACTATCCTGACCAACTCCGGTGAATGGAATATTTAACAATGTAGCTAGTATCATTTCAATTGCAACTAGCTTGATTAATACCTTGTATGTTTTTTCTTTAATGTTTTTTTTGATCGCATTCCAAAAGCCTGTTTGTAAAACACCTTGTAACATCATTGCATCAAAAACACTAAAATTGTCTACCAATAATTTAAGTTTTGATGATGTGCCGGGTGTTTTTAGTATATCCGAAAGATGAAAAATAAAGCTATCCTGAAAAAAAACAGCACAACAAATTCCAATAACAATTATAGAATAAATAATCAGCTGAACGTAATGAAAAGTCTTACTTAAATTTTCATTGTAACTCTTTTTTTCAATGATGAAATTATTTAAAGAAAACGCTGCGAAAATTACAAATGAGAATAAACTAAAAATCAAAAACTCACCTGAAAGTCTTACATAGCCGATAAATGGAAGGAAATTGCAGGTAACGTATTTAAAAATCCCTCCTAAAGATAAAATGAGAAAAAATAATCCAGTGTATAAAAAGAACTTTTGGTGACTGTTTCTTTTTTCTTTTAATGCAATAATGAAAAACAGAAATAGCGTAAGTCCAAAATACATGTTTCTCATAGAAATGTCGGTGTTGTAAAAAGATTCAGCTTTTACGGTTGCCATCGGAAAAATCAGAGAAATGAGACTTTGAAGTGTGAATGGGTTGATGATATTTGAGAGGGTATCAATCTTGGTACCTCTGGTCATGTTTGGAATAATGTCAGCATATCCAGTAATCATACCAAAACTTAAAACCAACATCAAACCAATCATCCATCCGTTTTTTTTGAAAAATGATTTCGAATTGAAGCTGTTGGGCTCTTCTTTCTTTTTATGCAAATAGAAGAAAACAGCATAGCATAAAAAGAAATAAATCAAACCAATAATCATTCCTGGATGAGAAGCTGAAAGGAAAAAATAAAATAATAATGAACAGATGACACTGTTCTTCATGCTGAATTTATTGATGAGTTGATTATAAGCCCAAATGCACCAAGGTAAAAAAGCTGCAGCGCTAATCCAGTTAAAATGTTGTAAATGTGCAACTATAAAACCTGAACACATGTATGAAAAGCCTGAAATATACGCAACTGTTTTAGTGAATTTATATGAACGACAGAGCTGGAACATACCAATGCCAGACAATAGAACATAAAACAATAATTCAATCGTAAAGGAATATGCGTTGTATTCAAAAAGAACAGCAATGAGCCATGTTATCGGATTCCAAAAGCCGCTATTCATATCTCCATATTGAGGCAACCCAAAATTGATATATGGATTCCACCATGGGAAGCTGTTGTTTTTCAGCGATTCACTGATAAAAAATCTGGATGGAAAATAACCAGTAAAAGAATCATTTTTTAACGAGAACATGAAACTGCTTAGCGGAAAATAAGCAATGATCAAAATTCCTGTGAATATTAAAACTGTTTTTAAGGATATTCTTCTTGATTTAGAATTTCTTTTAACTTGCATAAAATAAAAATACAATATTCTGAAAAATGAGCGAAAGATATTTTGATAACTTCGATCAACATGCCTCACAATACCGCAAGATACACTCTCAGAATGTAAAGATATCAGGCGCAGATAGTTTTTATTTTGCTGCTCATAAAGTTGAAATGCTTAAAGAATTCGAAAAAAATAATTCGTTGAGAATTTTGGATTTGGGTTGTGGCGATGGTGCTATAGCCATGTTTCTTGAAAAAGAGTTCTCATCAGTGAACATAAATGCAATTGATATTTCAGCTGAGAGTATTGCATTGGCAAAAGAAAAAAAATTAGTAAACACCAGTTTTGAACAATACGACGGAAATAATATTCCTTTTGAAAATGAATGCTTTGACATCGTAATCATAGCGTCTGTGCTGCATCATATTGAATTCAAATGGCATTTTCAATTTATTCGGGAAGTGTATAGAGTATTGAAAATGGGTGGGAGGGTATATATTTTTGAACACAATCCGGCAAACCCTTTTACAAGATATATTGTTAGAACCTGTGTGTTTGATAAAGATGCATAATTGCTTAAAGCTTCTTATGCACTTGAAATGCTGAAACAATGCGGTTTCAATAGAGTGACGAAAAAATATATGCTGTTTTTCCCCAGAATGAAATGGTTGAAGCCTTTACATAAATTAGAAAACCATTTGCAAAACATACCTTACGGTGCCCAATACATGATAAGAGCTGAGAAATGAAAATCAACAGTTTGTTTTTTTAATAACGTACAATTGACGCTGCTTTACGTTGTCGTTGATACGACTAATGTATTCTCCGATTATTCCAATGCTCAGTAATTGAATACCACCCAGAAATAAAACAGTGACCATAATTGATGTCCAGCCGGTGATAGTTTGATGCCATACATATTTTGCCATCAAAACATAAACAATCATCACAAATGAAATCAATGAAACCAAAATACCGCTGATGCTTGCAAATTTCAAAGGGAAATTGGAAAAGCCGGTGATGCCATCAATCGCAAAATGTAACATCTTTTTATAACCGAAGTTTGAATTTCCCTTTTTTCTGCTTTCTCTTTCATATTCTATATAAGATTCTTTAAATCCCAGCCAGGCAATTTCTCCTCTTAAGAATTTAGAGTGGTCCTTCATTTTCAAAAGCTCATTGGCTACATTTCTATTGATAATTCTAAAGTCGCCTGTATCAACAGGAATTGAAATAGAGGTGATGGAATTTAGAAGTCTGTAAAATAATGCAGCTGTAGATTTTTTTAAAATAGATTCACCTTTTCGGATTTTTCTTTTCGCATATACAACGTCGTTACCTTGATAGATTTTGTGCCAAAGGTTTTCAATTTCTTCAGGAGGATCTTGTAAATCTCCATCAATCAAAATGATATTTTCACCTGTTGATTTTTGTATACCTGCAAATAAAGCTGCCTGATGCCCGAAGTTTCGACTGAAGCTGATGTATTTTAATTCGGATTCTTCTTTTGAGATTTTTTCTATGACTTGAAGGGTATTGTCGGTGCTACCATCATCAACCAAAATAATCTCAAAACTGCAATTTATTTTTTGACACACTTTCTTCAAACGATTGTATAATTCATACACGTTTTCTTCTTCATTCAGTAATGGGGCTATGATGGAAAGTTCTGTTTTCAATAATTTATTTTTAGGAAACTTGTTGAATTCTGTTTACATATTTACCAATCATATCAAATTCAATATTTACAATAGAGCCCTCTTTCAGGTAAGAAATATTGGTATGATGATAAGTATATGGAATGATGGCAACTGTAAATTCGTTTTCATTTATATTGAAACAGGTAAGGCTAGTTCCATTGATGGTAATAGATCCTTTTTCAATAATAAGGCTTGCAAATTTTTTATCAAATTGAAATGAATATTCCCAACTGCCGTCTTTTTCAATCACTTTATTACAAGTCGCCGTAGTATCAACATGCCCTTGAACAATATGTCCATCTATTCTACCATTGAATTGAAGACATCGTTCGAGATTGACAATTGTGCCTATTTTCCAAGTGTTCAGGTTGGTTTTTTTCAAAGTTTCTTCAATTGCGGTGACTATATGAGTGTTGTTTTCTACCTTTTCAACAGTAAGACAAACACCATCATGACTTACACTTTGGTCAACTTTTAGCTCATGGGAGAGAGGCGATTCTACATGGAAACTTCGGTTGGTTCCATTAATAATAACATGTTTGATAATGCCTCTTTGTTCTATTATTCCTGTAAACATGCTCAAATTTCGGAATTTAATAGAGAATATTTTTTATTTTGTAAATAATTCTTCTATATTTGCGTCCCGTTTAAAACAAATTATTTCACTAAAGGAGGTATTTACAACATGTTAATTATTGATTCAAAAGACTGCGAAAACATCGACAAGGCTCTCAAAAAGTACAAAAAGAAATTTGAGAAAAGTCGTATTCTATTGCAACTGAGAGAAAGACAAGCTTTTATTAAGCCATCTATCAGACATCGTACCAAAGTTTTGAAAGCAGTTTACAAGCAACAGCTTGAAACTGGAAAACTGGATTAATAAAACTTCCTTTTCAAACATATTTACCGACATCCATAGTTAATACATAACTTTGGTTGTCGGTTTTTTTATGCAATTCCATTCCGTAAAACATATTACCACATTTCTAGATTATCTGAAATTTCAGAAGCGGTACGCCCGACATACGATAACTTCTTATGAAAATGATCTAACTTCTTTCTTTGATTTTCTTGCCATACAGTTTAATGAAACTTCTATAAAAAATATCAAGCCTGCCTTTGTAAGAAGTTGGCTCGCAGATTTAAAATCGAATGATTTAACTTCCAAATCAATCAATAGGAAAATATCTGCTTTAAAAACATTTTTTAAATATTTAATCAGACAAGGTGAATTGGAAGTAAGTCCAATGACGACTATTGTTTCTCCTAAACAGAATAAAAGATTACCACAGTTTGTTGACAAAAGAGATACAGCCACATTATTTACCCATGTTGAATTCACAGACGATTGGAAAGGGTTAACTGAAAGAATGGTGCTCTCATTATTGTATAATACAGGCATGCGTCAGGCTGAGCTCATTGGTCTTAAAGAGGATTATATTGATTATTCAAAGCATACTATTAAAGTATTAGGAAAAGGGAATAAAGAAAGAATCATTCCGGTTAGTGAAGAATTAATCAGCGAAATCAAAGAATATCGTAGGTTAAAGTATGAAACACTGGAAAAACAGGATAAGGTGTTCTTGTTGGTAAGAGAAAATGGGGTAGGGTTGTATCCTAAATGGGTATATAACTGTGTAAACAAATATCTTTCTTTAGTTACAACAATTGACAAAAAAAGTCCTCACATACTTAGACATACATTTGCAACACATCTCAGTAATAACGGGGCTGATTTGAATGCGGTCAAGGAATTATTAGGCCACAGTAGTCTTGCCGCCACACAGATTTATACTCACAACACCATCGAAAAGTTAAAGGATATTTACAAGAAGGCACATCCAAAGGCTTAACCCCCTGAAATGATAATATTTTGCGAATCTGTATAATTTTTTTTTGAAACTTTCGTTTTAAAGACTAAATTACTAATGATTAATTGTAGCTGATTCACGACTGCAATTACCTATGAATTTTGAAGAATATTATCATCATTTAAACCACATTTTATGAACGTAAACATTCAAACCGTGCATTTTGACGCGGATGTAAAATTGAAATCTCACATTGAAAAGAAAATCGAAAAACTAAATCAGTTTCACGATAAAATAACCAAAGTCGACATTTATTTGAAACTTGACAACATTGTACACAACATAAAAGACAAAATCGTAGAAATTAAAGTTGATATTCCTAGACATCAGTTTTTTGTAAAACAAACTTGTAAATCATTTGAGCAAAGCTTTGAAATGGCAATGGAATCAGTAATCAATCAAATTAAAAGAAAAAAACAAAAAATTTCAGACTAATTCAATAAAAAAACAAATAAAAATCTCCCTAAACTTGGGAGATTTTTATTTTTAAAAAAAGCCTAGAAAAAAATCTAGAAAAAAATCTTTCATTTTTTTTGCTATTAATCATTTTCACTTACCTTTGCCTTCCAAAAAAAAAGCACTTGTATTTCAAGTGATTTAAAAAAGTTCTTTTGATGTGTTAAAATGAAATTAGATTATAAGGAGTAGTCTTTATTAATTTTGTCATTTAAAACGAATAAACCAAAGTAATTATAAGCCGAAGTAGCTCAGTTGGTAGAGCAACTGATTTGTAATCAGTAGGTCGGGGGTTCGACTCCCTTCTTCGGCTCATTTTTCGAAGGGCAGTTACCAGAGTGGCCAAATGGGGCGGACTGTAAATCCGCTGTCTTTCGACTTCGGTGGTTCGAATCCACCACTGCCCACAGTTCTTT
>CANHLV010000042.1 GCA_947461495.1 Chitinophagaceae bacterium | reverse complement strand
TGAATTGTAGTCATAGTATAAAAAATTCAGCTGTCTTAATTTACATCTTTACTTCATTTTAATATTAACAAACATGACAATGCAACTTATACAAGAGCCAGCCAAAGAAATCTACCCAGGTATTTTTGTCCCTTCATGTGACAGAAATATGATCAGTGACAGTTTTAAAAAGTCAAATGCGATTATAAGAAAGCCTATGGTTAATGTTATCGACAAAGGAAATGTAGTTACAGTAGAGATGATCATACCAGGTGTTAAACGTGAAGAGTTTTTCATTGAAGGAAGAAATAATATTTTAAATGTGAGTGTTTATCACAAAGAAACAGCAGAAGAAACCAAAACATTCAGAACAAGAGAGTTTGATTGCTGTAAATTTCAAAGAGAAATTGTACTTCCTGAAAATACAGATTTAAGTTTTGTAAGTGCTACTTATGACAGTGGCATTTTGAAAATACATGTACCTAAATCCGAAAGTATTATCAATGATTTCACAACTAGAATTGCGGTTTATTAATTTCAAAATCATTGTCATTTCAATTTTCTCATAGCTATCAAACACAGAAACCATATGAAAAACCAGTGGCCTACTTCTGTATGGAATATGGGATAGATCAGGCATTGAAAACTTATGCTGGCGGATTGGGTTTTCTTTCCGGTTCTTTTATGAAAAGTGCTTATGAATTAAAACAAAATGTGGTTGGTATTGGCATTCTTTGGAAATATGGTTATTACAATCAGATCAGGAAGCAGGACCAAACTATGGATATACTTTTTGAAGAAAAAAGTTATGGTTTTTTGAGAGATACAGAAATCAGGTTTACCATCAAAATTGCCAAACATGATGTTTGGGTTGCAGCATATTATCTAGACCCTGAAATATTTAAAACGGCACCATTATTTTTGCTGACTACTGACTTACCTGAAAATGATTATCTCGCCAAAACAATTTCACACAAGCTTTATGATTCAAATCCCGAAACTTCTATAGCAGCAGCAATTTTATTGGGAGCCGGTGGCGCCCGGTTACTGGAAGTTTTGAAATTAGAAATAGATATCTATCATCTTAATGAGTCTCATGCATTGCCCCTTGTATTTTATCTGTATAATAAATTCAAAAACACAGTAGAAGTAAAAAAGCGGTTAGTTTACACCAATCATACACCTGAAGAATCAGGAAATAAGAAATCCAACATCACATTACTTGATAAACTTGGATTTTTCTGTGATATCCCGATTGCTGAAATTATAGCTATTTCAGGTTGTACTGGAGATAATATCGACCACACATTAACGGCTTTAAGATTATCAGGCATTGCTAATGGCGTTTCAGAAATACACAAAAAAACACTGATTAAATTATGGTCACAACAAAAAGATATTTGCGAAATTATTGGCATCACTAACGCGCAAAGTTATTCATATTGGCATGATAAAGAAATGTATCAAAAATTGAGTGAGAAGGATTTTGAAATAAATCTGCTCAAGAAAAAAAGAAAAAAGTTATTATTTGAAATTGTTGCGGATCAATGCGGTGAAATTTATGACGAAAACATTTGTACGATAATTTTTGCCAAGAGATTTGCAGGTTATAAAAGAGCTGATTTATTATTACAAGATTTAGATCGGTTTGAAAAATTAGTTGGTAATAAACAAAGACCTGTACAAATCATCTGGGCAGGAAAACCTTACCCAATGGACTATTATGGGATTGGCGTATTTGATAAAATAGTAAACGTGTGTAAAGCACATAACAATTGTTCAATACTCGTCGGCTATGAACTAACACTTTCAAAAATCCTAAAATCAGGAGCTGATATTTGGGTGAACAACCCAAGAATGTACCACGAAGCTTCAGGTACAAGTGGAATTGCCGCTGCCATGAATGGCGCTGTAAACATTGGAGTTCCAGATGGTTGGTTTCCAGAATTTGCCAAAGACAAAACAAATTCATTTATCATTCCTGAGTGCGACACAACACTTGCTGATCATTTGCAAGATGAAGCTGATGCCACAAACTTATACAATCTGATTGAAAATGAATTGTTGCCAATCTATTATGACTATCCAAACAGATGGAATGAAATCATCAAAAAAAGCATGCAGGACATTATACCCAAATTCGACAGTAACAGAATGGCCACTGAGTATTATCAGAAACTATACAACAGAACTGAAAAAGAAATATCATGAACGTTGGCAATCATTATACTCATCTCAATAAAGCAATTATTTTAAATGGAGGCAATGAATTTTTTACCACTTTAGAAAAAATGATACATGAGGCACAATCATTGATTCACATTCAAACCTATATTTTCAGTGATGATGAAACTGGTCAAAAAGTTGCAGAAGCTTTAATTGAAGCAGCTCATAGAAAGGTAGAAATTTATATCATTGCCGACGGAATTGCTTCTCAATCACTCAGCAAGTACTTTATTGATAGATTGACATCAAATGGTATTCAGTTTAGATTCTTTGAGCCATTGCTTAAGACTAAAGCTTGTTATTTAGGAAGGAGATTACATCAGAAAATCATTTGTATCGATAATCAAAAAGCACTTGTAGGTGGCATTAACATTGCCAACAGATACAATGATTTACCGAAAAGAAAAGCATGGCTTGATTTTGCTGTATGTATTGAAGGAGAGGTTGTCATAGCCATAAATGATTTTTGCCACTCAATATGGTATTCACTACCTTATAGGGATATTGAAATCAATAATGATGCAAAAAATACTTTCGAAAAAATAATCATCAATGAAAGGTGTAAAATACGGATAAGAAGAAACGACTGGATCAGACATAAAAATGAAATTTCAATTACTTATCTCGAAATGTTGAGAAATGCTCAAGAAGAAATCATTATCCTTTGCAGTTATTTTATTCCGGGAAAAGCAATAAGAAGACTTTTGGCATCGGCTGCAAAAAGAGGCGTAAATATAAAAGTAATTACTGCAGGACCATCAGATGTGATGATTGCAAAAAGGGCAGAACGATGGCTTTATGATTGGCTACTGAGAAATAACATCGAACTGTATGAATATCAAAAAAATATACTTCATGGTAAATTAGCTGTTGCAGATCAACAGCAGATTACAATTGGTTCTTACAACATCAACAACATCAGCACTTATACCAGTATTGAATTAAATGTAGATATCGACAACGCTTATTTAGCTAAACAATTACATCAAGAATTAACGGCCATCATTGATGAAGATTGTTATAAAATAACAGAACAAAATCACCAATTGGCAAAAAATGCTATTATACAATTTAATAGGTGGTTTTCTTATCAATTCATAAGTGTAGTATTAAAAGCTGTTACCTTTTTTTTCAAAAGAGAGCATTAAAAACCCATTACACGTTTTACATAAAAGCGAAATTCATCTCGATTCCAGTTCATCATTCTTCCCTTTTGAATAATAAGTTTATTATTTACATCATGCTCTAAATTATAATGAAATACAAAATCATTATTTGGATATCTCCAACCTAAAATCTGACCAAATCTAAGGTCATTAAAAATCAAACTGTCGTTTCGTTGTTGAATAAAATAAAATCCTTTTGAAAATCTGATAAGCTTTTGTAAGGATTCATGGTCATAAACTTCTTTGTATAGTTGATGGTTGGCTTGAATAAAATGAAAATTAATTTTGTTTTGTTTATCTAATAATGAAAAATATCCAATCTCATACCCACTGTCGGTTGCTGCCACCGCATACCATAGCCAATTTTGTAATGGAGCCGGAGTAGTAAAATAGTTGTTGTAATGAATATGCTGTTTCATTGTCTGGCTTCTAAATCTTTGATCGGCAAGGTTTTTATTTACAACACAATAACCTAGATAAATAAAAGAAATACTCATCCCAATTATCACCCATTTTTTTCTTTTGAGTTGATATTTATTCGAAATGACTAAGGAAATAAATGTGATTAATAATGGAACAGAAAAAAATGGATCTGCCACATAAATGATATTGAATGAAAATCGATGATGACTAAACGGCTCGAACCAACCAATGCCATAGTTATTGAAAGCATCAATATATAAGTGCAATAAAACTGAAATAGTAAAAAATAAAACCCATTTTAAAAACGTGATATTATGAGGCTTATGGATTTGATTGGCCAGCAATGTAAGAACGGGGATGATGATAACAGCGAATACAAGTGAATGGGTAAATCCTCTATGCGCTAACAATGATTCCGGCGTGTTCATCCATAAAGAAGTGATAAAATCAATATCAGGAATACTTTGTGCCAAAGCGCCCCAAATCATGGCTTTTTTACCAAAGCCTTTTTCAAAAAACAACTCACCAATGCATGCACCTAACGCAATATGAGTGAGCGAATCCATTAAATTTTTTTTCTTTTATTTATTATGTGCAATAAAAACAGGCATGTTAAAATTCTTAATTAATGCATCTGCCATACTCGATTGAAACCATCTAGAGACCATAGTTCTTCTGTAAGCGCCTAACACAGTAATGAAATTTTTCTTCTCAAATTTCAAATGACTAACTATTTCTACTTCAGGGATTCCTCTTAAAACTGTGTATGTAGTATTATTAAAATGTCTTTTTAAAAATTCTTTCAATAATTTATGATCAGGTAGATGTAGATTTTCTTCCATTTTTTTTACCATAAGAATTTCAACAGGTAATGAATGTAATGAAGAAAGCAAATAAGAAAACATTCTGATTGCGTAAACCGCATTGGGTTCTCCATCATAAAGAAAGATTATCTTTTCAGTTGTTACAAATGTTTCAGGCGTAATCACTACAGGACACTGAGCATGGCTCAATACATCTTTTATAAAACGTGAAGGAAATTTCTCTTCATGATGAACAAATTTCTCATCTTTATTTATGAAAAGCAAATCAGCGAAAATAGATTCATGCAGTAATTCCTGAACTGCAATCTCTTGGTCGTGATGAATATTATATTCAATTTTTGCATCTACACAAATTTCTTCAAAATTTTTGGAAGTATTGATTCTTATTTCCTGGTCTTCTTGTTTTAATTTTTTAAGCTTGTGTTCAGAAACTCCTTCTTCAATAACCAAATCATAAATTTTATAACTCGTATAAGTTTTATCATCAAGAAAAACACCAGTCAAATGAGCTTTTTCAGCTTTTGCAAAAGCTACTGCAAATTCGCAATTTGTTTTAGAAAAATTAAAGCCATCAAAAGTTGCAATAAATTTATTCATGAAATATTATTTACAAAGCCAAACAATTATTTATGCCCAATGAAAACAGGAATACTGTGTTGTTTAATAATATCTCTCACAAAACTTTTGTTTAAAAATTGTGAGAATGCAGATCTTGAGAAAGCACCTGCAACTACAATAGCTGTTTTTTTATCGGCAATCCAGGTACTGAAATATTTTTTGGAATCAATATCCAATTTAGAAACGGTAAGATCGGAAAAATGCCTTCCGGCCAACTCTTCGATATAAGCTTCATTTGGCAAATTAATTTCACCCTCTGTATTTGCAAAAGTTAGCAAAGTTGCGTTCCCAGAAAACTCAGGAAGTAAATAGGCAAATTGTTTGATAGCGAAAACTGAAGACTCGCTGCCATCATATGCTAGAATGTTAACATTAGGAAATTGATATTTCTCAGGAACTACAATTACACAACATTCTATATTATGTATCGCTTCCTTAAGATAATTATTGGGATCTCCTACTCCCATATTTTCATAAAAACGTTCACTTCCAATGATCATTAAATCTGCAAACCTTGACTCTTTTTTTAATTCTGGTAATGCTAAATCGTTAAAGTCTTTATGGGTCCTATATTCTATACCATTGTGTTGACAGGCAGTTTCAAATTTTTCAATATTCTTTTCAATCAATCCCATATCTGTGTCTTCAATGGCTGGTACAAACATCGGGGCTCCTACTCCATCTGCATAACTCCAAATATTAGCATAACTAGTTTGTGGTAAAAAAACACCAGTCAATAATATTGGATTAATCTCATTAAGCCTTTTTGCAAAATCAAAAGAAGATTCAGAATAATGAATACCATCAAATGCTATAATTATTTTTCTCATAATATTTATTTTGCACAAACATATTTATCAGGTTATGGAATGAGAATGATGCTTGTC
The DNA here is from genome assembly GCA_947461495.1 of Chitinophagaceae bacterium. Classification (GTDB taxonomy): domain Bacteria; phylum Bacteroidota; class Bacteroidia; order Chitinophagales; family Chitinophagaceae; genus Ferruginibacter. Next base: position 3,506 of record CANHLV010000042.1, on the reverse strand, counting down.
AAAATAATCTGTGACTGACATCAGTAAATATTCATTATAAAACAAGAAGTTTTGAGGAATATTATTAAAATGGACAGCTATATTAATGCCGGAAATTTTTTGAAAGAAGTTGGAGAAATTGCAAGGTTCACACTAAAATTTCTAATAACCTGGTTCAAGCCCCGATATGAAATCAAAGAGTTTTTTAAGCAATGCTACGTTATAGGTTACAAATCATTGCCCTTGATAGGACTTACAGGGTTTATCATGGGACTGGTGCTTACTATGCAATTAAGGCCAAGTATGGTTGATTATGGTGTTGAGTCGGAATTACCTGCAATCGTTGGCATTGCTATTATTAGAGAAATCGGACCAGTAATTACGGCTTTAATTTTTGCGGGAAAAATCGGATCTAGTATAGGTGCTGAACTCGGATCAATGAAAGTAACAGAGCAGATTGACGCAATGGAAGTGAGTGGTACAAACCCATTTAAATATTTGGTAGTTAGCAGGGTTCTTGCCACAACATTAATGCTTCCCATATTAGCCATTCTCAGTGATGCGATTTCTTTATATGGTGCATACCTTGGTGTAAATATTAAAGGAGAAACAAGTTTACAATTATTTTGGATTCAGGTAATTGATTCTCTTTCATTTAATGATGTAATACCCGCTTTTATTAAAACTTATTTTTTTGGTTTTGCAGTTGGTATTATTGGTTGTTATAAAGGATACAACAGCAATAAAGGAACTGAAGGAGTTGGAAAGAGCGCTAATGCTGCGGTAGTTGTGGCCTCTGTTTTGATTTTTATTATTGATTTACTGGCAGTTCAAATAACAGATTTGCTTGGATATAATTAAATACAATGCAAACAGAAACAACAAAAGAAATAGTACTTCAGGTTTCCAAATTAAAAAAAAGATTTGGGAATAACATTGTTTTAGATGATTTCAGTTTTGAATTACACAGAAATGAAAATATTGTTGTTTTAGGAAAATCTGGATCCGGAAAATCGGTATTGATAAAATGCATTATCGGTTTAATGAAACCGGAAGATGGTTCTATAATTATTTTAGGAAAAGAAGTTAATGAAATGAATGCCGAAGAGCTTGATAAAACTCGAGCCAAGATTGGTTTTTTGTTTCAAAGCAATGCTCTTTATGATTCAATGACTGTTAGAGAAAATCTTGAATTCCCTCTGAGAAGACATTGGATAAAACATAAAAAAGAGGAAATCAACCAAATCATCAATCAAGCACTTTCAGATGTAAAATTAACCCATACGATAGACATGATGCCTTCAGAATTATCAGGCGGCATGAGAAAAAGAATTGCCTTGGCAAGAACACTGATTTTAAAACCGGAAATCATTCTTTATGATGAACCTACTACTGGATTAGATCCAATAACTGCAAAAGAAATCATTCAATTAATAATTGAAATCAAAAACAAATACAACACTGCTTCTCTCATAATTTCACACGATATGAATTGCGTTAAATTAGCCAGCGACCTTGTTGTGATGCTGATTGATGGCAAATGCTATGCCAATGATACTTATAGTAATTTAAAAAACAGTCAAGACAAAAACATCAAACAATTTTTTGAATAAATAAAATTGACAGTTGATGAAAATTAAATTCGATAATACATCAAAACTTTTGAAGAAGTAATTAATAATGATGTCAAATAAAATGAAAAGATGAAAAATAATTCAACAGACAATATAAAACTTGGAGTCTTTGTATTGGGCGCTTTATTCTTTCTGATTTTATTATTATACATGATTGGCAAGAATAGCAATATGTTTGGGGACAACTATATTTTAAAAACAAGATTTGAAAATGTACAAGGACTAAAAGCTGGAAACAATATACGATATGCAGGCATAGATATAGGCACTGTCAAATCAGTTTACTTCATCAACGACACCATGATGGAGGTAAAGATGGTAATTGATAAAAAAGCAAAAAACATAATTAAAAAAAATGCATTGGTATATATAGGCACTGATGGATTGGTAGGCAACAAACTTGTCAATATACTAGCGGTTAAAGCAGATGCGCCATATGCTGTTGAAAATGATATTCTACCCTCTAAAAAACCTGTTGATACCGATGAAATGATGAGAACGCTGAGCAAGACAAATAATCAGGTCTCAAAAATTGCTGAAGATTTCAGTATTACCATTAATAAATTAAACAACAGTAAAGGCCTATGGCAATTGCTTAATGACCACACTATTGCAGACAATATCAGTAATGCCTCCATTCAAGTAAACAAATCTTCTTACAAAATAAATGAGATTGCCAACAAAATTAATGATATAGCAGATGTATTAAAAAACGGAAATGGCACCTTACCAAAATTAATCAACGACAAAAATCTGGCAGATTCGTTGACTGCAGCTATCAACAATTTCAAAACCGCTGCCTATGAAATTACTGAAGCCGGTAAAGAGATAAATCATTCAGTAGCATTAATCAGCAAAGAAGTAAACGATGGAAAAGGCAGTATTCATGCTATTTTGAAAGATACTTCTGTTACAATATTGCTGGAGAAATCAATGGAAAACATTGAAACAGGATCGAAAGGCTTCAGCGACAATATGGATGCATTGAAGCACAGCTTCTTGTTCAGAGGTTATTTTCGCAGACTTGAAAAAAGAAATAAGCAATAACAGTCACTTCGTGTAATGATGATAGTCATGTTTATGCGTAAATAATGACTGTACATTTGTATCGGGTTTTTCATATAGGATATTGGATAAAAAAAACGAGCCGGATTTCTATCCGGCTTTTCTTATACTATCATGAGCCCATATGATAGTTGTCATGTTTTAAGAATAAAATTGAAGCTAGTTTTGACTCAGGTTTTTCACATAGGATATTGGATAAAGTAAATTGAGCTGAATTTCTATTCGGCTCTTTTTTTTTAAATTACAGTTATGAACAAGATAATTACCCTTACACTCAACCCCGCTATTGATAAAAGTACCATTGTTGAAAGTTTGATTCCAGAAAAAAAATTAAAATGTAGCCAGCCTAAATACGAACCCGGTGGCGGTGGCATCAATGTATCAAGGGCCATTAAACATTTAGGAGGCGAATCCACAGCAATTTATCTTTCAGGTGGTTATTCCGGCTTATTCTTTGATCAATTACTTGAAGCAGAAAAAATAAACATCAGACCGATAACTTGCAAAGGCCACACAAGAGAAAACTTAATAGTTTTTGAACAATCAACTGGAAAACAATTTAGGTTTGGGATGCCGGGACCATTGGTAGAAAAAGAGGAATGGGAAAAAATACTTAACATCATCGGTGATGGAGAAAATATTGAATACCTTGTAGCAAGTGGAAGTATTCCGGCAGGAGTAAGACCCGATATTTTTAGTAGCTTATCTCAAATCGCTCAACAAAAAAATATAAAATTCATCGCAGACACTTCTGGAGAAGCTTTACAAAATGCATTACATGAAGGCTTGTTTTTAATAAAGCCTAACTTAAATGAGTTGAGTAGTCTT
>CANHLV010000041.1 GCA_947461495.1 Chitinophagaceae bacterium | reverse complement strand
TTCCCAAGCTTTAAGTTATTTAGATCCAGCTTCTGCCTTTTTGAAGATATTCCTCGAAAAAGGTTCGGAAGGCACTTATCAGCAAATAGGAAACTTTAAAGTAATAGGAACTTCTTATCTTTTTGGTGAAAAATTAAAAGGAGGAATTTATACTAAAACTGAAAAATCAGAACATGTCGAATTGGGATATAACACCTACAATCAGTCAGTTGATGTAAACTTGAACGGTGTTCAATCAATTACTAAAAAAGCAGCAGAAGTCGACTCTTTTGTTATTTATGCTAATAACTCAGAGTTTATAAAAAATGATTTATTGTTTTACAGTTCAGCTCTAGTGAGTCCAAAAGCAAAAGATGGCTTTTATCAAGTCATTTTAACTGCAAATAAATATAACCTGTATAAAGGGTATACAGCAGTACTAGATATTGTTAGCACAAATTATATCCAATCTGATCTCAGACAATTCACACTTGAGTACAATTTTTATTACACCGATAATATTACAAAAGAGTTTAAAAAATTAAAATTATCTAAGAAAAAAATAGTTGATGAATTGAAAAGCAAAATGGACGTATCTATTTTCTTAGATGAAGAAGAATTGGATAAAAATCCAGGTGTCGCTTTGAAAAAAGTTTTTAACGCATTAAACAACCAATAAATTATGGCTGCAAATAACATCGAAAATCAACTTAATATCGAAATTTCTGAAGAGGTTGCAGAAGGCACTTATGCAAATCTTGCTATCATTACACATAGTCATGCTGAATTTGTAATTGATTTTGTAAACGTAATGCCAGGTACGCCTAAGAGCAAAGTTAAAAATAGAATTATCTTAACCCCGTTTCACGCGAAACGTTTTATGAAAGCAATGATAGATAACGTAAAAAAATTCGAATCTGCCAATGGCACGATTCAAGATATGGAGTCTGTTGAAATACCATTTAATTTTGGCGGCCCAACAGGACAAGCATAATATTCTTTTTTTAGAATTGAGATTTTTTATAGTATCCCTTCATCCATAAAACTCAAATAACCTTCTTCACTTACAATAATATGATCAAGCAGCTTTATGTCCATTAAAGCTGCTGATTTTTTTATCCTATCTGTAATTTCTTCATCTGCTTTACTAGGTTTTAAATTGCCTGAAGGATGATTATGACTTAGAATAATACTGGTTGCTCCATGACTTAAGGCTAATTTCAAAATTAATCTAGGGTCAGCAACCGTACCTGTAATTCCTCCTTTGCTAATTACTTCGTAATGAATGATTTTATTGGCCCTATTTAAAAGAACAACGGCAAAGATTTCATATTGTAAATCACGGAAAGTTTGATTTAAAAAATTTGCTACATCATTACTGCTTCTTACAACTGGTTTTTCCAGGAATTCACTGCTATTCCTCCTTCTACTTAGCTCAAGAGCAGCAGCAATACAAACTGATTTTGCCAGACCGACACCTTTTGTTTTTTGTAAATCATTTACTGTTAATTTGCCAAGTTCATTAAGACTATTATTACAGCTTTTCATTAATCCCATGGCAATCTCCAAAGCAGATTGATTGATGTTGCCGGTGTTAATGAGTATGGCTATTAATTCAGCATTACTCAAACCTGATGCTCCAATTCGTATCATTTTTTCTCGAGGTCTATCATCAACAGACCAATTTTTTATCGATGTGGACGGCTTGTTAACATTTTTCATAACGTTAATATTATTTAAACTAAAACTAAGTGTAATTTTGCTGAAGAAATTTTATTACCCCTTAAAATAACTTCATGGAATCCAATGCAAAGATCTTCTCAGGTAGAGGGTCAAGATATTTAGCAGAAAAAATCGCAAAAAAATTCGGAGAAAAACTCGGCAATGTCAAAATCAGCCAATTCAGTGATGGCGAAATAGGCGTTGAATTCGAAGAAAGTATCCGCGGTAAATTTGTTTTTCTTGTACAAAGTACATTTGCTCCTACTGAAAACATCATGGAATTGTTGTTGATGATTGATGCAGCTAAGAGAGCATCTGCTTACAAAGTAATTGCGGTGATTCCATATTATGGTTATGCAAGACAAGACAGAAAAGACAAGCCAAGGGTAGCCATCGGTTCTAAACTTGTTGCAAACATGCTTGTAGCTGCTGGTGCTGATAGAATTGTAACTATGGATTTACATGCTCCACAAATTCAGGGTTATTTCGATATACCGGTAGATCATCTAGATTCATCTGCTATTTTTATTCCTTACATAGAAAGCCTCAATTTAGCTAACCTCACTTTTGCAGCACCTGATGTAGGCAGCGCCAATAGAATTAGAGAAGTGGCTTCATTTTTTGAATGCGACATGGTGATTTGCGACAAACATCGTAAAAGAGCAAATGAAATCGCCAGTATGGTTGTGATAGGAGATGTGGTAGATAGAGATATCGTACTAATTGACGATATCTGTGATACAGGAGGCACACTAACCAAAAGTGCTGGATTGATGATGGAGAAAGGAGCCAGAAGTGTTAGAGCATTTTGTACACATCCTGTTTTAAGTGGTAAAGCATATGAAAACATAGAAAACAGCGTATTGGAAGAATTAGTAGTTTGTGACACCATTCCTTTGAAAAAAGAAAGTTCAAAAATAAAAATCCTTTCAACTGACGAGCTTTTCGCTGTCGCACTCAGAAATGCTTACGAAAACAAAAGTATCAATAGCCTTTTTATCAGGTCGAGAATGCATTCATCGGCAAATAAATAATTTATCGATGTTTTTTAGGACTACTTCCTGTTTTTCAGGGTTGATTTTTTAAAATAATTGAATTTCAGTTTTATTTTACGGGCTTGAATTATTACCTTTGCGCCTCATTAAAAAATAATACAAAATGAAATCAATTACTATCGAAGGTCAACTGAGGACCGAAAGCGGGAAAAAAGCCGCCCGTCAACTTCGCTCTCAGAAGCTCGTGCCAGGTGTAATTTATGGCGGAAAATCTGAGGTGAATTTCTCAGCCCCTGCATCTGCATTTAAAAACATCGTTTATACTTCAGAATTCATGCTTGCCAACTTAAATGTTAGTGGCAACACTTACAATTGTATTTTGAAAGATATTCAATTCGACAAAGTTACAGACGAACTAATCCATGTTGACTTTCTTGAATTAGTAGATGATAAGAAAGTTATTGCAACTTTACCTTTGAAATACATCGGAACTCCTGCAGGTGTAAAAGCGGGGGGAAAGTTGGTTACTAAAATGAAGTCTATAAAAATCAAGACACTTCCTAAAAACTTGAAAGAATTTATTGAAGTTGATTTAAGCAATCTTCAATTAAATGAAAATATCAGAGTAGAGAATATCATAGCTACCAATATGGAAGTATTGAACTCTCCAAGAATTCCAATTGCTTCAATCACAATGACCCGTCAGCTTAAACAAGAGGAAGCTGCTGCTGCAGCACCTAAAGCAGGAGCTAAAGCTGCTGCGCCCGCTGCAAAAAAATAAATAAGCTTTTGATTAATAACAAAGAGGCTGCCTTAGAGCAGCCTTTTTCCTTTTTAAATTCTAAAAGTTTTACATTACAAAATCTGGGTTAAATAAAAAACTCGTTTGTCATCAGTTATGTTTGGGTTTGTTTACCTTTGCCTTCCAAAAATTTACTAAAATGGGTATGGATAGAAATACAACGATTGGCTTCGTTTTAATTGGATTGTTATTGATTGCTATGTTTTACTTTAATAGTAAAAATAGATTAGCATTTGAGGGTGAGCAGAAAAGAATTGCTGATTCAATAGCAAGGTTACAACCTCCGAAAAAAAATGAACTGAATGCTTCAAAAATTGATAGTAGCAATTCGACGAGAAATAAAACGGATTTAACTTCTTTTGGCGCCACAACTGAACCTGTTATTACCATAGTTGAAAATGATTTATTTAAAATAAGCTTTACAACAAAAGGCGCACAGCCCAATGCAGTGGAATTGAAAAAGTATAAAAAATACGATGGCTCTCCAGTTATACTCTCTCAAGGAGAATTTAATAAGTTTTCATATAGAATAAATGTATCTCAGAACAAATCCAAAGCAATTGAGGAAATCAATTTCAATGTTTTACCTGTAAGACAGGATGGCAAAAACAAAATCATTAGTTTCGAAGCATCAGACAGCATTGGAAAAAAAATTATTCATGAATACACTATCACCGAAGGGGAATATATGATAGGGTTTAAGATTAAATCATCCGGATCAGATTTTTTGTTTACGCAAAATGCCATCAACTTTATTTGGCAAGTTGAATCTCCCACAATCGAAAAAGACCATGCATATGAATTGACACAAAGTCATTTTTGCTATTATGAAAATGACAACTTTGATTTTCAATATTTAAGCAAAGAGGATTCAAAAGAATTAAAAAAAACCAAATGGTTAGGAGTAAAACAACAATTCTTTTTGACAACACTACTCGCTGAAAATTCTTTTACTGAAACTAATACAACATGGAAAATACCAAGTGATACAAGTAATCATTATTTAGTCAGAGTAATAAATAATGCAAGGTATCAATTGAATGCAGGAAATGAATCTATTGTACCCTTGGAGTTGTATTATGGCCCAAGTGATTATAATATTTTAAAAAAATATAACAACCATATGGAAAACATTGTTCCATATGGCAGTGGCATTTTTGCATTTGTAAAATATATTAACAGATATTTTTTACTTCCAGTTTTTGATTTTATTCAAAAACATATTTCCAGTATGGGTATAGTAATTTTGTTGCTTACACTACTGATACGTTTAATCACATCACCTATTTTATATAAAAGCTATTTGAGTGGAGCGAAGATGAAAGTTTTAAAACCCGAGGTAGATGCGTTAAAAGAAAAATACAAAGATGATCAACAGGCGTTTGGTATGGAGCAAATGAAATTATGGAGAACTGCAGGTGTTAGTCCACTGGGAGGTTGCTTGCCAGCCTTGTTGCAAATACCAATCTTTATGTCATTGTATTATTTCTTTCAATCCAATATTGATTTGAGAGGAAAGAGTTTTTTATGGGCGAATGATTTAGCGCAATATGATTCAATTTTAAAAATTCCATTTGAAGTACCATTCTATGGCGATCACGTAAGTCTGTTCACTATTACTGCAGTTATTACAAGCCTACTGATTTCATTATATAGCATGAGCAATATGCAGGATAATAGCAACCCGCTGATGAAGTATATGCCTTATATCTTCCCTGTATTATTGCTTGGTGTTTTCAATAAATTGCCTTCAGCACTTACTTGGTATTATACGGTGTCTAATACAATCACCTTAATCTTGCAAATCATCATTCAAAAATACATTATAGACCATGATAAAATAATGCTTCAAATTGAAGAGAATAGAAAGAAGCCACTCAAAAAATCCAAAATGCAGGAAAGAATAGATGCCATGCAAGAAAGTCAACGTAAATTACAAGAACTCAAAAAGAAATCATAATTCAATATAAAATAAAATAATCCCAAAAACTGCACTTAAAAAGGTGCAGTTTTTTTTAACTAAAAATCCATATAAACTAACTGAGTTGTTTATATCTTTATTAAAAGATGCTTTAAATGGAGTCCTTTAATCAAGCAAACTTAATACGAGTAATGAATATTAAAGGAAAAGACATTTAAAAAATTTGGAAGTTAAAAACATACACACATGAAAAAATTCGTCATTTTTTTCTTGATAATTAATCTTTCTGTCTTTGGTAATGCTCAAAAACAAATAACAGATGCTACACTCAGTTATGATATTCTTATTAACCGAGTAAACCAGGAAAAGAACACATCCAATTCACCCAATGCCACTTATCTGCTTTATGTAAAAGGGTCACTTACAAAATCAGAATTTATAAATAGTCTAGGCACAGAAACTACAATATTCAATAGTAAGACAGAGACTGGTGTCATTCTTAAAGAGTATAGCGGTCAAAAATTATTAGTTAATTTAAATAAACAAGACTGGCTATTTCAAAATCAGCTTTTTATGAATCTTGATTTTAAATTCTCAAATCAGTCGAAAAAAATTGAAGGCAAAGAATATCAAATTGCAACTGCAGCTCTGCAAGATGGAGGGAAATTAACTGTCTATTTTGATCCTTCTTTAATTATTGTAAATAACAATTACAGCATTGCTTTTCCTGGAATTAAAGGGTTACCAGTACAATTTGAAAATTTGACTAATGGTATAAATTATGTTTACAAGTTAAAGGAAATTAACTATGACATTTTGAGTCAAAATAGTTTCGACATACCCAACTCAGGCTACAGAGTAATAACGTATAAAGATGCGATGGGACTGAAAAAAGAGAATTAGTAAAATTAATCTCTTGATTTTATTATCAATTTCATTCCTGTATAACCTTGCTTCAATTCAGGAACTATAATTTTTTGCTTGTAAGGAGAAAGGTAGATTGTGTTTCCTTTTTGAAAAGAATTTATTCCATTCAAAGAAATAAAACTTGTTAAAGGTTTGGGTTCAGTTAATATGAAACCCTTGTATTTCAAACCATTTTTTAAGTTATAGGAAAGTGAGTTTTTAAAAGATGCCGTGTTATTTGAAATATTAAGTACAACCTTGTTTTTTGATTTTCTTCTAACACCACGATCTGCAAAGCTATGCATCATGGAACCTAGAATGAGGGCAAAGATTAATATTGATTTGGTTGAATATCTCATTTATTTAAGTATACTGTAACAAATATAGTTATATTTATTTTGAAAAGAAATTTATTAATCAATATTTTTAAAAAAATAAAGAAATTTCAAAAAATTAATATAAATAGATCGGTTCATTCTTTTTTACTAAATTACAATAGCAACTTTTAATATGAATAACAATCCTTTCAGGCAAAATAATGATGAAATCAGAGAATTGGTAATGCAATTTCTTAAAATGAAGTCTGGAAAGAGATTTACATTCATTGAAGAGGAGGGTTTTGAAATTATTGCGGATTATTTTATTCAAAAAGATCAATTTGCCGAAGCATTAGAAGCTGCAGAATTTGGAATTAATCAATTTCCTTATTCCCCTTCTTTATTGGTTATTAAAGCAGATATTTTATTATCACTTAGAAGGTATGAAGATTGTTTGTTTTATTTAAATAAAGCATACATACTGGATAGCAATGATGCCAATCTGTTCATTATCAAAACAGATGCTTTATTGGCATTAGACAAGCAAGAGGAGGCGGCTCAGTTGCTGGAATCAGTTTTGAATTCTTTTGAAGGGGAGGATAAAATCAACTTGTTGTTTGAATTGGCAGACGTGTATGATGATTATGAAAATTTCGAAAAAGTTTTTAATTGTTTAACACTTATACTTCAACAGGACCCTAATAATGAGGAGGCTTTATATAAAATTTGTTTTTGGACTGATTATACAGGCAGAAATGAAGAAGCGATTACTTTATATCTTTGGATATTAGATAATAATCCATATAATGAATTAGCATGGTTTAATTTAGGTGCGGCTTATCAGGGTATCAAATTGTATGAAAAATCAATCGATGCTTACCAATATGCCATTGCTATCAACGAGAAGTTCGATTATGCTTACAGAAACATAGGAGATGCCTATATCAGACTGAAAAAATACAAAGAAGCCATTGAAGTACTGGAAAAGGTTTTGGAATTATCTGCCCCTGAGGCGGTTATTTATGAAGCAATAGGTCATAGTTTTGATAAGTTGCATAACTATGCACAAGCCAGATTTAATTACAAAAAGGCTAGCCATTTAAATCAGGAAGACAGCCAGATGCACTATAAAATAGCTTGTACCTACATGAATGAAAGTAATTGGCAAAATGCCATTAAATCATTACATGCTGCGTTGAAATTCCATTTGTTACAACCGGAATACAATCTTGCATTGGGTAGATGTCATATGCAGCTTGAAGATTATGATGAGGCCATCACCTACATTGGTAACTTTGTAAGAATCAGACCTAAAAATATTAACGGATGGATTGAGTTGTTGAATTGTTTTTACAAGGGCGGTCTTTTTGAAGATGGTTTTGAATATGCTGTTACTGCATTTGAACATACAGACTCCAAACCAATTTTCGTCTATTATAAATCAGTGTTTCTTTTTGCAATGGGGCAATCCAAACAGGCATTAATCTATCTTGAATACGCGTTAACTGCAAACGTTAAATTGATAAAAAACTTTATAGAAATCAATCCAACTTTATTACAAAATCAGCAAGTAGTTGATTTAATTGCAAGGTTTAAAAAATCAAAGTCATCAAAAAGTAAATGATTGAGAAATCGCACTTTTCAGCTCGAATGGGTATCTTCGCGTAAAATTTAATAAACGCAATGAATTTCAATCTTACTCAAATTCCAGACAGAACTATAAAACCAAGGAAAAGTGGTATCACAATGGTTATGGATAAAGGTCTAAGTACAGAAGAGGCCAGAAATTTAATGAATGTTGGTCATCCTCATATCGACATGGTAAAACTTGGTTTTGGCACTTCATTTGTTACACCAAATCTTAAAGAAAAACTTGAGGTTTATCGCTCCTATGACATGCCTGTTTATTTTGGAGGCACACTTTTTGAAGCTTTTCTGATTCGAAATCAATTTGAAGATTATATTAACGTATGCAAAGAATTTGGTGTGAGTTATATGGAGGTAAGTGATGGTTCAATTACAATACCACATGCTGAAAAATGTGGTTATATCGAAAAATTGTCAAAACATGGAGTCGTATTAAGCGAAGTGGGAAGCAAAGATGCAGCTCATATTATCCCCCCTTATAAATGGATAGAATTAATGCGCGCTGAATTAAATGCAGGGTCTGTATACGTAATTGCTGAAGCTAGAGAAGCCGGTAATGTTGGCATTTACAGAGGTTCGGGTGAAGTGAGAGAAGGTCTTGTTCAGGAAATCCTAACGCAAATACCTGCTGAAAATATTCTTTGGGAAGCCCCTCAAAAAGCTCAACAACTCTATTTTCTTGAACTAATTGGTTGCAATGTGAATTTAGGAAATATTGCGCCTTCAGAAATAATTGCTTTAGAGGCCATGAGAATTGGTTTGAGAGGAGATACTTTTGAATTATATCTAGACAAATAAACTCATCGTATTCTTGTTTTTGGAATAGAGAAATTTGTTTTCTAACGTTTTCAAAAACTTATATCAAATATAAAAAGATGAGAACTTTTGGGTTAATTGGATATCCTTTGGGTCATTCTTTTTCTAAGATTTTCTTTACTCAGAAATTCAAAGAGCAGGGTATTGATAATGCCGTTTTTGAATTATTTCCAATTGAATCAATAAAAGATTTTCAGGGTTTAATAGCCAGTAATCCGGGATTAGAAGGGCTTGCTATTACAAAGCCACATAAAGAAAATGTAATTCCTTATCTAACAAGATTAGACGAAGCTGCAAAAGAAATTGGTGCAGTAAATTGCATCGTCATAAAGAATGGAGAATTGAATGGCCATAACACAGATGTTCTCGGTTTTGAAACATCATTGTTGCCATTATTGAAAAGTCACCATACAAAAGCACTCGTGCTAGGAACAGGTGGTGCTTCAAAGGGTGTACAGTATGTCTTGAAAAAAAATGGAATCGATTTCCTTACAGTCAGTCGTTCCCAATCAGCAAATAAAGGAGATATTTTTTATGAGCAGATAGACCAGGAGTTGATGATTGAGTTTTCATTGATCATAAACGCAACACCAGCTGGG
>CANHLV010000040.1 GCA_947461495.1 Chitinophagaceae bacterium | reverse complement strand
CATATCGGCGCCTTCATGAGTCCAATGTTGTTGCTAAATAAAACGCCATTTACTTCTGAAGAACCCCACAATATAGAAGCATTCGGGCCTGTAAGCACCATCATGCCTTACAACACCATGGACGAAGCAATTGAGTTGAGTAAAAAAGGGAAAGGCAGTTTATGTTCTTCGATAGTAACCAATAGCAGTGCTAACGCCAAAGCATATGTGCTAGGTGCTGCAAGTTACCATGGTAGAATATTAGTGCTTAATAATGAATGTGCCAAAGAAAGTACTGGTCACGGCTCACCATTACCGTTATTGGTTCATGGCGGCCCGGGCAGAGCCGGCGGTGGCGAAGAAATGGGTGGATTGAGAGGCATCAGACATTACCTCCAACGTACAGCTATACAAGGTTCTCCATCAATGATAACTGCTATCAGCAATGTATTCCAACCTAATGCCAAAGGAAATGAAACAGATATACATCCTTTCAAAAAATATTTTGAAGAATTGAAAATTGGAGATCAGATTGTAACGGAGAAAAGATTGATTACTTCAGAAGATATTACCAAGTTTGCAGACCTAAGTGGCGATCATTTTTATGCCCACATGATTGCTACAGATTTTAATAACACCATGTTCGAAGAGCAAGTAGCTCATGGTTATTTTATCATGAGTGCGGCGGCTGGTTTGTTTGTTGACAGTTATGATAAAAATCCTGTGCTGCTTAATTATGGTATTGATGAATTAAGATTTACCAAGCCCATGTACGCAGGGCATTCTCTTTATATCAGATTTACTTGTAAAGAAAAAACAGCGCAAGAATTGAAAGAAGTCAACCCTGAAGTACCTATGACAAAAGGCGCCGACATTCCTAAAGGCATTGTAAAATGGTTGGTGGAAATGTTTGACGAAACGGATGAACTAGTGGGCATTGCCACAATATTAACTATGGTACAAATGAAACATAAAATTTAATTGTATGAGCGAATCAACTAAAGAAGCTTATGTGGTTTCTTCTACTAATGACAACATCACAACGATAGAATTTTTTCATCCTCAAAGCAACTCATTGCCCGGAAAAATCCTTAATCAATTAGCGGATGAAATTCATCAGGCGGATAGCAATAAAGAATCAGCCGTTATTATTTTGAAAAGTGCAGGTGAAAAAGCATTTTGTGCAGGTGCATCATTTGATGAATTATTGCAAATCAATTCTACTGAAGAAGGACTGAATTTTTTCAGTGGCTTTGCTAAAGTCATCAATGCTATAAGAGTATCTTCAAAATTTGTCATTGCACGCATACAAGGTAAATGTGTTGGTGGTGGTGTAGGATTGGCAGCTGCTGCTGATTATTCCATAGCTTTAGATACTGCCGATATCAAATTGAGTGAACTGGCAGTAGGTATTGGGCCATTTGTAGTAGGCCCTGCCGTTGAAAGAAAAATGGGAACTAGTGCGTTCTCTTCCCTTTCCATTGATGCTACATCTTGGAGAAATGCGCAATGGGCTTTCAACAATGGATTGTTTGCTGAATTACATACCTCAATCGAAAAAGTAGATGAAGCTGTTTTGAAATTAGCCAAAACACTTTCTCAATCAAATCCTGAAGCGATGATGGAATTGAAACGTGTTTTCTGGAAAGGTACCGAACACTGGGATAACTTACTAAGTGAAAGAGCTGCTATTAGCGGCAGATTAATCTTAAGCGATTTTTCAAGAAAGGCGATTGAAAAATTTAAAGCGAAATAATTTTTGTATTTAAAAATAGCGTCCTCTTGATTACATAATGAGCAATGGGAAAATAATATTCAAAAGAACCTTTAAAGTTCTTGTCTACTTAATGCTTTCGCTAGCAGTAATTGTATTATCCCTATGGTTTTTCATCAACAGTAATTATGGAAAACATTTCATCAAAAACCAAGCAGAGCATTACCTTCAAGAAAAGCTAAAAACCAAAATCAGTATAGGGCAACTAAATTACGATTTACCCAATGACATCGAACTAGGGAACATTTACATAGAAGATCGAAATAAAGACACTTTACTCTTTGCCGGAAAAATAAATGTATCCATCAACATGTTCGATTTGTTGGATGGAAAAGTAAATATCAAAAAAATATCATTGTCTGATATTTATGCTAACCTTTATTCAACCAAGGAAAAGCCTGAATTCAATTATCAGTTTATTATTGATGCTTTTGCGGGAGATGATAAAAGCAAAGAATCAACTAATATCAATGATACTTCTTCACTGAGCATGGTTATCAAAAATGCAGAACTGAATAATATCAGAATCAATTATAAAGATGTTTATGATGGGACTGAGCTAGCGGCTGCTGTTTCAAAAAGCACTATCAACTTCAATACGATTAACCTCGAAAAATCTATTTATGATGTAAAGAATATTGCTGCAGTAGGCATCAATATTAACATGCAATTGTATAAAGGAAATCCTATGCAAAATATTCCTGTAGCAATTGCAAGCGAAATGCCCGTTATTACAATTCATCACATCGATTTGAAAAATTCAAATATCAAATTCAATAATACTGAAAATGATATGTTTTTTTCAAACCAATCAAAACAAATTGAAGTCAATTATTTTTATGTTGATTTGAACAAGCAGTTGATACAAAACAAATCAATTCTTATTGATAGCGCTGATATCGTTTTCAATCATAAATCAGATGAAAATAAAATTGACACATCAACTGCTTCATCGCCTTGGATATTTAATACAGCAAATGTTTCAGTTAAACGAAGTAGTTTAACCTACAATAACAATACAGCTCCTTCTATTGTTGGATTTGATGCAAATCATATTATTGCCCAAAACATCAACAGCGATGTAAATGATATTTATTTTGGAGAAGATTCTCTTTCTTTTAGGATCAAACAATTTGCTTTGCATGAAAAATCAGGATTGACATTGGATAGTGTTCATGTCAAATTTGGAATGAACAAAAACGCTATCAGTGCAACAGACTTAATGATTAAAACGCCAAACAGTCTTATTCAACGTTCATTTGAATATCGTTTTAATGAAATAGACGACATCATTAATCATCCTGAAAAAAGTCATTTCAATCTTTCACTGTACAAATCATACATATCAACGAAAGACTTGTCGATACTGAATCCAGAACTGCAAAAGATTTTACCATCTGAATTTTTCAAATCAGACAAACTAAACATCACGGCAGAAGCCAATGGCAATTTGAATAAACTGAATCTAACTGATTTTGAATTCAATGGATTGCAGGGAAGCCAATTGAAAGCAAAAGTTACATTATACAATTTGCTTGATTCAAATAAAATCGCCTATGACGCTAATATCATCAGCACCAATTTGATGAAAAAAGACATTACGATGTTTGTACCTAAAGAACACCAGGCTTCATTAAAAGATTTACCCGATAATTTTCAAATAAGTGGAAATATCAAAGGTGATATGAAAAATGCTGATGCTTCTATTATCGCCAAAGCAAAAGGATTTGAATACTCTGGCAACATCGCAGTTAAGAATTTCGATAATACTGGTAAGATGACATTCAATGTGAATACAAAATCATTCTCATTGAATACAAAAATGATATTGAATTATCTGCCTCAGGAATTGAAAGATCAATTATACATTCCTGCAGATATTTCAGCATCCGGAACGCTTAACGGAAATAGCAATAACATCAATACAAACCTGCAAATTATTAGCAGTCTTGGAAAATTAAACATGAATGGTTTTGTTTACAATATCAATAAAACTGATGACGCTGAATATGATCTTTCATTGTCTACACCTGGTTTTAATTTGGGAAAATTATTAAAACAAGATAGCACCTTAGGAAATATTAATGGGAATTTCTCTGCAAAAGGAAAAGGTTTTGATTACAAGAAAATGGTTGCTGATATGTCAGTAAACCTTATCGAATTTGATTATAACCATTACCTATACAAGAATATCAATTTGAAAACACTGCTAAATAATGGTAATATCAACAGCAACGGATCAGTAAATGATAAGAATATAAAACTTGATTTTGTAGTTGATGCTGATGTAAGAGGTAACTTTCCTCTCATCAATACAAGTATTTCGATTGATACCATTCAATTAAATAATTTACATTTTACAACAGACACTTTGAATGTTTCGGGTAAGATTTTGGTTAATGCAAAAAATCTTGAACCTCATCATCTCGATGCAAGCATTCAACTAGATGGTTGTCATATCAGCACTTCAACAAAACATTTTCCTGTTTATAATGCCAGTGTATTAGCAACTTCTACAAAAGAAGGTTTTGATTCATTACACATCAGAACTTCATTCGCGACATTGGACGCCGGTGGTAAATTTGAATATGATAATCTTGCTGATGCAGTAATGATGCAATTAAATAAGTATTATCAGTTTTCTGATATCAATAAAGTTGATGTCAAACCTGAACAGCATATAGGATTTACAGGCACTTTAACTGCAGATGAAATTCTAAAAAGCTTTATTCCAGAAGGCATCAATTTTAAAACAATCAATTTGACGGGTAATGTTGATAACAATGAACATGGCGCTGACATCAATATGAATATCAATACACAATTGTTAACAATCGATAATAAAGAAATCAGAAACCTGAATTTGAGTACAAAAGGAGATGCTGAATATCTAAATACTAGATTGACATTTGACTCATTGAAACTTGGTGAAAATTACATTCATGTTACCGAATTTGAATCAAAAATACATGACAACAAAATCGATCTAAGCTTACTTGTAAAAGACAATAAAAATATCAACTGGTTGGGTATGAATGGACAGTTGACTGCAACAGACAATAATTACAGTTTTCATTTGACTAATGATTTACTATTGAATTATGAATATTGGAGTACAATAGAAGATAATGAAATCAATTTTGGTGCGGATGGATTGTCGATTCACAATTTCATGTTGAGCAATGACACTTCTTTGATTTATTTGAATAGCTTTAAAATTGACAATGACGATAAGATTGCAATAGATATTGATAATTTCAGTTTGAAAAGCATCGGCTCTTTAGTAAGTGATGACACGAATTTTATTTCAGGAATGATTGATGCGAAAATGAATGCAGGAGATTTTGACAAAGCATTGCCATCTTTTACCGGAACTGCAGAGGTTCAAGGATTGTCATTTATGGGCTATCCAATTGGCAATATTTTCTGCAAAGCCGACAAAAGCAAAGAAGATGAAATAAACGCATCACTTACTTTAAATGAAAATGGGAACGACTTACTACTCGAAACTTCTTACTTCATTGAAGACACCTCTAAATCTTTTGAAGCTAAACTTCACATCAATAAATTAAATGTCAAAACGATTGAAGCTTTTTCTGAAGGACAGCTTCAACATTGTAAAGGAAATATTCACGGTGACATTGAAATAAAAGGTAAGCAAGGTATTCCGGAATGGACTGGCAATTTATTTATAGACAGTACCTCTTTCAAAATCAGCGCACTCGGAACAACATACTGTATCAATAATCAGGAATTGATTTTTAAATCACCTGAAATTATTTTAAATGATATTGCAATAACAGACAGTATGAATCATGTGTTGAAATTAAGTGGCAAAATGAATCTTTTACCCAATAACAACATCGGACTGGGTATCGTTATAAATGCAGAAGACTTTGTTTTGATGAGTGCAAAAAAACTAGTTGATAGTGAGCTTTACGGTTATGCTGCTGCAGATTTGAAAATATTGATAAATGGAACTTTAGACAAACCTAATATTGAAGGTGATATTGTGGTTGATGACAAAACAGATCTTACTTTGGTTTTACCCGACGGTGGTTATGTGAAAGACGATGGTAATACTGTAGTAAGATTTGTGGACAGAGATACTTTTCTATATAGCAATTATGCTGATGGATTTATACAAAATAAGGAAAATGAACATGACTTCACAACATTCTTAAAATACAATATTAATGTAACTGTTACAAAAAATGCAGCTTTCAAAATCATCATTGATCCATCAACAGGAGATGAAATAAAAGTTCAGGGAGATGCGCATATCAATGCAGGGGTCGATCCGGGTGGAAATATTGTAATTACCGGAAATTATGAACTCAGTAAAGGCTATTATATTTTGAATTACCAGCTGCTTAAAAGACAATTCAATCTTGTTAAAGGCAGCAATATAAACTTTGCGGGTGATATTGATAATGCCATAATTGATATTTCAGCTGCTTACATTTCCAATGCCGCATCATACGACTTATTAAGTAGCGAAATCACAGACATGAGTAACAGTGATGCATACAAGCAGAAAATGCCTTTTAATGTAATGCTTCATATAACAGGGAAATTATTCAAACCTGAAATTGGATTCGATATACAATTGCCAGAACAGGGCCTGAAAATCAGTAATGATATAAAAAATCAGATTGAAAGTAAACTCAATCGCTTACGCCAGGATCAGGCAACTATGAACAAACAAGTCTTTTCATTATTATTAATGAATAAATTTATCAGCGAACAAAGCACAGATTTTCTAAAATATTCAGGAATTGATTTTTCCGGATTGGCTAAAAAAAGTGTGAGCGGTTTTTTATCATCAGCCATTAATGATATCGCAGGAGATATTTTCAAAGGGATTGATGTAGATCTCAATCTCAATGCATACAATGATTATTTGAAAGGAAATACTGAACAAAGAACAGATTTGAACATTGCCATTTCTAAAAGCTTTTTCAACAATCGTTTAACCATTAGCGTTGGTAACAATTTTGGATTGTCTGGTCAAAAAGCCGGGGGAAATGGTAATACTTTCAGGCCCGACGCCAATATGGCTTATAAATTAAGCAAAGATGGTAAGTACATGATTAGTGCCTATACAAAAAACCAGTTTGAAATAGTACTTGATGGCTATGTCGTAGAATCAGGGGTTTCATTTTCTGTAACACTCGATTACGATACATTCAAAGAATTTTTTGGAAATAAAAATAAAGATTGAGACACTATAGTTCCATATTGAAATTATTACTCGTACTAACGATTTCTTCATGTTCGGTAAGTAGTTACTTGCCTAAAGGCGAGAAACTATACAAAGGAGCTATTATTCAAATCGACAAAGATGTTGATGTTAAAGAAAGTAACAAAAGTTTGAAATCCACTATCGAGTTAGCCACAAGGCCTGATCACAATAAATTCATTTTGGGTTTTCCTTACAAAGTATGGTTCTGGTATAAAATAGGTGAGCCTAAAAAAGAAAATGGTTTCCGATCATTGCTAAGAAAAAAAATAGCAGAACAGCCCGTTTTAAGTAACAGAGTGAATGTAAAAGCAGCAGCAGAAAACATACAATCTTTGCTTGAAAATTTAGGCTATTTTCATTCTACAGCTATTGGAGACACCGTCAACACCAAACAATTCTGTAAAGCTTTTTACAAAGTGTCTGTGAAACCACAATATCATATCAATGAAGTAACATGGGTAAAAGATACTTCATCAGCTATACTGTCATTGCTCGAAGAAAATACAAAAACCAATAGTTTATTACAACTCGGAAATGCATACAGACTGAGTGATATAACGGCAGAGCGTGAACGATTAGATGCCATCACAAAAACGAAAGGCTATTATTATTTTCATCCTGATTATTTGATGGCCTATGCCGATAGTACAGTTGGTGACAGAAAAGTAAATTTATTGTTCAACCTGAAGAGAATAACTCCTGCTGAAGCACGGAAGATTTATACCATAAAGAACATAACTATTTATCCCGATTTTTCTTTGGGAGATTATTTGAATAATCAACATGAATTGTCTATAAAAAATATTGATGGATTGACCATTAAACAAAATTCAAATCTTTTCAAAGCATCATTGTTTGAAAAATCCATCACCTACAGACCTGATTCTATATACAATAGTGAACTGATTAATGGAACATTAAACAGGTTAATCAATTTAGGAACATTCAAATTTGTAAAAAACAAGTTTGATACCATCAATGACCATCAGCTGGATGTGACTTATTTTCTAACGCCATATAAAAAGAAATCGATTCAAGCTTCACTCGATGCTTTTTCTAAAGACAATAGTTTTGTAGGCAGCAAACTCAGTTTGAATTGGAAAAATAAAAATACATTCGGAGGTGCAGAGCAATTAGCCATAAAAGTTTATGGTGGTTTTGAAGTAGCAACTACAGATTCGCTAAAAGTGAATAATAATTTCAGGGCAGGTACAGAAGCTTCTTTAAAGTTTCCTAGCTATGCCATTCCATTTATAAAAATAAAAGAAAACAGTTTTTATCCTGCCAACACTGCTATCACACTGGGTTACGAATGGTATCAAAAAAGATTGTATTACACGAAGAATTTTTTCAGACTGCAATATGAGTTTATAAAAAAACCAACCGCTAGCACACAAATCAATTTTGCACCTATTTCATTGAGTTATACCAATGCAACGAATGTTACAGATTCTTTTTACAGAGAAGCGGCCATCAACCCCTCTTTGCTAGTGAATGTAAATGCAGAGTCTGTAATTGGCACCTACTTATCATTCAGCAAATTTGTTGAGCATAAAAAACATCATTGGTACTTCAATACAAGTATTGACCTTTCTGGAAATGTGGCCGGCTTAATAACAGGTGCGAAAAGTTACAGAGAGAAAAAAATATTAAAAGCTCCATTTGCACAATATGTAAAATTAGATGTTGATATACACTATACAACAGCTGCGGGCAGCAAAAAATCATTAGCTAACAGATTGCAAATTGGTTTAGGTTTGCCTTATCACAATTCAAAGGCTTTGCCTTTTTCAAAATTGTATACGATAGGTGGAGCCAGTTCATTGAGAGGATTTAACGCAGGAACTGTTGGCCCTGGTTCATTGCAACCTTCTGCACTAAATCGTGGACTTTATCAAATTATCGGAGGTGATATCAAGTTGTTATTCAATTCTGAATTAAGAACACCTATTACAAAGTCAATAAGTCTGGCATGGTTTGCAGATATTGGCAATACCTGGACAAAAGATACTTTGTTGTTTGGACAGCCAGGTAAAATTTCAAAAGACTTCTACAAAGAAATAGCATTTTGTACCGGTACAGGATTGCGATTTGATGCAACTATCTTAGTCATAAGAGCTGACTTGGGCATACCTTTAAGAAAACCATTTCTCCCGGAAAATGAAAGATGGGTGATGAATAAAATAGCATTTGGAGATTCGCAATGGCGAAGAGAAAATCTGATTTTGAATATTGCCATTGGATTGCCATTCTAATCAACTTCAACTTAAGTATCAATTAATTTTCCTTTCTTTATACTTTAATACTCCAATTATCTAACTATGTCTACAAAAAAGAATTTGCGTAAAATCATAATTGCCTCATCATTAGGAACCTTGATTGAATGGTATGATTTTTACATCTTCGGTAGTTTGGCAATAGTAATATCTACAAAGTTTTTTCCTCAAACGAATCCTACTGCTGCCTTTCTTTCCACATTAGCCACTTTTGCTGCGGGCTTTGTAGTGCGTCCTTTTGGAGCTTTATTCTTTGGCAGATTAGGTGACATGATAGGCAGAAAATATACATTCATGGTTACTTTATTATTGATGGGAGGTTCTACATTTTTAATCGGATGTATTCCTGATTATGAGACCATTGGATTTTTGGCACCGTTACTCGTTTTGTTGCTAAGATTATTACAAGGATTGGCATTAGGAGGAGAATATGGTGGTGCCGCAACATATGTAGCAGAACATGCTCCAAAAGAAGAAAGAGGCTACTGGACTTCATGGATTCAAACCACTGCT
>CANHLV010000039.1 GCA_947461495.1 Chitinophagaceae bacterium | reverse complement strand
CATATACAAGTAATGACAACCAATCTTCCGATTTAGATGACCTTTCATAATAGGCAAAAGAATCACTCCGGGAACTGTAAGCAAAAATGATATAGGTAGTTGTTAAAATAAAATGTATAAAAAACAACAACCACAAATAAGAATCTGAAGTGATATCATATTTGTTATTCAATGCCTTAACAATGTAAGTATTCAATAATAACAACAATGCTATGATGATAAAAATATCCATAATTAAAATAACTCCATCGTTCCTATTGATGGTCTCCAATGATAAAACTGCTCAAAGTTATTAAGTTTCTCGTTTACAAGTGGCCTTAATGTTGTAAGAGGGCCTCTTTTTACTGGCCCAAATAAGCCGGGCAATATCTTTTTTCCACCGGCAAATGATGGGGAGGGAGCGCATGAAACCATTACCGGTCTTACCATTCTTATTATTTCTTTTAATGTTTTTGTAGCTGCAGAAGCCATTTTATCTTCTTCAGTCCAGATTTCACAAATTCTGAATTCATAGAACTTGTTTATTTTTTTTAATCTGAAAATAATACCGAATTTTCCGGGCTCTATAACTGCACCATATTTCAAAATAGGACATTCCTGATAGCGCCAACGCAAATAAGACTTTGATAATGGTGTATGAAACAGTACTTCAGCAGGAGGCAATTTCCAGTTTTCTGCCAAAATATTCAATGCTTTTTCAGCATCAAAATGTGAGTATATTTCTGTTGCAAATGAGTCTTTATAAATTCTGGGTATCACACTGCCAGGCCCTATCAATAAAGGCATTCTGCCAATGCTGAACCAGCCCATTTTCAAATAACCTTGAATGCTGATTGAATTAGGTGTATTAAAAACGAAGTTCTCATTTTCCTGACGACATTCTTCCAACGCCTGTAAGGTTAGTTTTTTGAACACTCCCTTACCTTGAAAAGCAGGATCTGTAGCCGTATCTACTGCTCGAACAGCCGAAATCAATGAAGAAGCAGACTCCCACTGCCATTTCATAAAAGCCCTTAATCCTATAATTTTCCCGTTCTCTTTTGCTAATAATATTTTTGATTTGCCGAAAGGATTTTTCTCATGTTTCCAAATAAAATAGGCTACTGATTTAGGAATCAAGCCTTCGCCCAAGCTTGTTTTAAGTAACCCGATCATTTCCGGAAGATCATTTTCATCAGCCCTGATAATGTCCATATTACTTTGTTTTTAATTTGAAAATATCCAAATAGATTTTCTCAATCTGATCAACCATTGATTTTATACTAAATGACTCCTGTACCCTCTTTCTTGCATGAGTACCAAATTTACTGATTAGTTGCGGTTGTTCAATTAACAACTTAAGTGGCTCTTTTAATGCAGTCCAATCATTTACAGGTTTTATAAAACCATCTTTACCGTCTCTAATAAGCTCATTGATTCCTCCTGCAGCTGTGGTTACTATCGCACATTCCAAGCTCATGGCTTCTAGCAAGGCAATTGGCAAACCTTCGAAGGATGATGTCATCATGAAAATATCCATTGCAGACAGCCATGGTATCACCTCTGTCTGTAAACCCGGAAAAATGATACGACCCTCCATACCGGATGTTTTGAGGTGAGTCATAATCTCTTCTTTTAAAATTCCATCTCCAACTATACATGCCTTAACTTTCGGGTACTCGTTACTGATATCTTTAAAAATATCTATCCATTCTTTTAACCTTTTTTGAAACCTGAAAACTGCAATATTACCAATAAGTATTTCGTCTGCTCCAATGCCTAGTTCTTTTCGCTTGTTAGCTCTAAACAATTCATTTCTCTTGAAATGTTCTGTATTCACACCATTCATGATTGTAGCGACAGGAATTTTGGGGCTAATCTGCTTTTGAATGGAGGTGGCAACTTCAGCAGATACGGATATAACCTGTGTTTGCCAGTTAAACGTAATTTTATTAATAATTCCGGTAATGAAATGGTATCGCTCCTGTAAATTGTGCTCGGTATAAACAGTAGGAATGCCAATGAGTTTGTGGATAATTCTGCCTGCAATTCCAGCCCAAGGCAAATGACAATGCAAGAGGTCAATCTTATTGGCTCTTATATACTTTATGATTTTAGGAATCTGTAATATAATTACAAGATTATTACTTGCCGAAAAATTCAACACTTTCCCACCTGCCTGTTGTATCCCTTCCACCATCTGATTCTTCCAGGGTAAAAAATAAATATAATGAAATTCAAATTGATCCTGATTGTGAACTTTCAATGTTTCCTGAAGTAACATTTCAGCACCGCCCCTCCCTAATGATTTTACCAGATGCAGTACTTTTATTTTTGACATGTGTTGAGGTTTATTCATTGCAATTGGTAATAATTTTTTTACCCGAGAATAAGTGATGAATACAAATCGATGAATTTTTGGGTGTTTATTTTATTGATATAGTCTCTCATCACTACTTCATTAGCCAATGTAGTAATTTTTATTTTCAATGATGGGTCCATGGAATATAATGTCATGATAGCTTCAACGAAAGAAGCTTCGTCTTCTTTTTTGATAAGTCTGCCTGTTTTATGATCGATAATCAATTCTGAAATAGCCCCTACATCATTTGCCACAACTAAAGTTTTGCAGTAAAAAGCTTCCAATATCACACCCGGCAAACCCTCAATTATACTTGGCAGTAAAAGCATATCTGCGGCATTAATATAATCAATTGGATTATCAACAAAACCTAAAAAATGAACCTGTTGAGCGAGTCCAAGTTCAAAAGCCAAATCTTCAATTTTTTTTCTTAAAGGTCCGTCACCCAACAACCATAACTGAAATGATCCGTTTTTTGATAACAATTTTTTAAAAATCGACAATAGTCCTTTGTGATTTTTTTCAAAACTAAAGCCGCCAACATGTACCAGATTGATTTTATTATTATCAAAAGCTGCAATTGATTTATAGGATTGCAATTCAATGCCAACAGGAATCGCAGTTATTTTTTTCGAGGATATGTTGAAATGATTGACCAAGTCTTGCTTTGTGGTGTCACTTACTGCTATTATATGTTTCGTATTATTTAATAGATAAGAAATTAATTTTTTTGGAAAAAAACCTCTTGCATAGTTACTTATCATACTTGCGTTTCTGAACACTATAGGTTGATTCCATCGAAATAATTTTTTGGAAAAAATAGCATATTTAAGAGTATCTCCTGCATTAGCTTGTATGATATCCGGACAGAAATCAGCAATAAGATCAGCCAGTTTTTTCCATCCTGTTACATCAATCATTTTTTGTCTAATATTGACATTCAATGAAACGATTTTACCCTGAAAAGGTAATTTGGCTTCGCCATCAATCAAAGACACCATTATGACATGATGACCTTGCTCAACTAAATGAGATGAGAGCTGAGCCGCAAATATCTCTGCACCTCTCAACTGCTTTTTTTGTATTAATTGTAGAATCTTCAATTTATAATACTCCCTTATGGCAAAAATGGTAAATGACTATTTTGTTTGTTTTAGCCATTGAATGAATTGTTGAATCCCTGTTTCAAATGGTGTGTTTGGTTCGTAATTCAAATGAGCAGCAGCTTTACTTATGTCAGCATAGGTGACAGCTACATCTCCCATTTGTTCGGGCATCTTATTAATGATTGCTTTTTGGTGTAGTTGTTCTTCCAAGGTTTGCAACATATCTGATAGGGAAACAACTTGATGATTTCCCAGATTAAAAATTTCATAAGCTGAAGATGTGTAATGCAGTGCATTGAAGACGCCTTCTACAATATCTTTAACGTAAGTATAGTCACGCTTTGTGTTGCCATCTCCAAAAAAATTCAAAGGTTGTTGGCTAATTATTTTTTTTGCAAATGAATGAATAGCCAAATCCGGCCTTTGTCTGGGACCAAATACTGTAAAAAAACGAAGTGCAATAAATCTGATGCCATATAAATGACTGTAAACATGGCCTAATAATTCGCCTGATATCTTTGTACTGGCGTATGGACTGATGGGAAAGAGCTGCAAATCAGTTTCTTTCCATGGTACATTTTTATTTATTCCATACACACTGCTTGATGAAGCAAAAATAAATTGTTTAATCTTTCTTTTTTTGGCAAACTCGAGCATGTTTTGTGTGCCCGTTACATTTATCTTTTGAAATGCTACCGGATTATCAATAGATGGTCTTACACCTGCTTTAGCAGCTAAATGAATAATGCCAAAATAATCATCAGTTAATTGTTGTTCTAAAGATTCTTCATCAAGGATATCAACCTCTATAAATTTTACATTCGGATTTTCAATAAAACCCTCCATATTGGAAAGCTTAATTTCTTTAGGATAAAATGAATCGAAATTATCAACAATTGTTACCAAATAATTTTCACTTAGCAACCTTTCCACAACATGACTGCCAATAAAACCTGCACCACCTGTAACCAAGATATGAAACTGTTGTTTATTCATTTGAGCAAAAGTACTATTTAATCAGCTTTTATTTAGCAATTCAGATTGATCAACTTGTTTATTAATTACAGATTTTAAAAAACATTCATATTGATTAGATATGATTTTGATGTCAAATTTTTTCATAGCTTCCTGCCTTGCATTTTTTCCTAATTGAAGCATTTTTTCATTATCTGAAAATACTAGCGTCATTTTATGGTATAAATCATTTTTATCTTTTGTTTTAAATAACAATGCATTTATACCATCAGTCACGGCTTCTTTATTCATTTCAATATCAGATGCGACTATAGGAATTCCAGAAATCATAGCCTCTACAAGTGCCCCACTAAATCCTTCATACCAGGAAGGAAACACAAAACAATGCCCTTCATATAATTTTTTCCATCCGTTTTGTACTGCGCCATGCAAGAAAACCGTTTGATTTAAATCGTTTTCATCAATATATTTTTTTAAACCAATGGCCATTGCACCCCCTCCATAAATATCGAGTTGAAAGTTTCTGTTTTCAGCTTTTAACATCAAAGAAACTTCAAGCAACTCGTATACACCTTTCCTTTCCATGAGTCTGCCAACAAATACAAATTTTAGCTTATTATCTGCATCAGGGGCCTTCCAAATAGGAAACTGACTTGTATCCCTTCCTCTGTAAATGACTTTGATTTTGTTATGATGTAATGACAAGGCATTTGCATTACTGATGGCAATACTTTTGCAATTAGCGATCCAATATTTTGGAACAAATGAAGTAAGCCGATCCAACATCCACGCATACTTGAATTTAATAAAGGTTTTTCTCTTTTTATGTTCTGCTTTTCTGATATCACCATAACTATCGTTTACAAAAGTGCCGATCAATGGTGTTCGAGTGATGAAGCAAGCGATGCGTGAAATCAAATCTGCTCTTGCAATAGAAGAAACAATGAGATCAGGTTTTTCTTTTTTGATGATGCGAACCAATTCCCGAGCACCTTGAAAAAAGGATTTATCAGTTTTAAGGGCAAGGAACTGCAAGGGTATGCCTGCTTTCTGAAAAGCAGGTTTTAATTCGTGTCCTTCATAAAAATAAATGACTTTTACGGCTACATCATCAGAAAAATGAGACAAAATTTCTAGCGTACTCTTTTCGGTACCACCAATTGCAAGCGTATCTAATGTGAAAAAAACTTTCATTATTAAAAGTAAATAATTGAACTGCTGATTGTATTAAAACTCCTGTAATTGTACCATTTTTTCAAATAATGGGTTGCTGAGTAAGGTTTCAAAATTGCCAGATGCTACAATTTTTCCTTTTTGCAATAAAATGATGTTATCGGCATTTTTTACTGTTGAAAGTCTGTGCGCAACAATAATGATAGTATTTACCCCATGGAGATTGTCTATGTTGTCTTTTATGGTTTTTTCGGTTTCAGAATCAAGTGCAGATGTTGCTTCATCCATTACCAAAAAATCTACATCTTTATATAATTCTCTTGCAATACTGATTCTTTGTTTTTGGCCTCCGCTGATGTTAATGCCATTGCTTCCGAGCATCTCGTCACCTTTTAAAGGAAGGTTGTAAACATAGTCGTAGATTGCTGCTTTTTTCAACGCTTCTTCAAATCTTTTTATATTATCTTCATTGGGCTCATCCCAAAAACTAATATTGTTGAAAATAGTATCATTAAAAATAACGGCCTCCTGGGTAATGTTGCCGATTCTTGACTGATAGCTGGATTTTTTTATGGTTTCCAAATCAACCCCGTCTAATAATATATTTCCGTTTGTTGGAGATAACAAACCTGTCATCAAGTTAATTAATGTTGTTTTACCCGAACCGCTTTCGCCTACTAAAGCAATCGTTTGGTTTCTTTTTATCGAAAAGTTAATGTCTTTTAGAATCGTTGTTTCTTCTATTGAAAAAGAAACTGATTTGAATTCTAATTTATCTTTAAAGTTATTGACAAGGAATTGGCCATCTTTCTCCTTACCACTAGTTAATTCCTTGTTGAATTCACTCATATTTTTTAACGACCCGGAAACACTAAAAAATAAATTGAAAAAATTCTGCATTCCAGTAAGTGAAATCAAAGCACGATAAAATAAAAGTAATGTAAAAATGATAACACCGATTTGTAAATGAAAATACTTTACCTCAATTAATATAGACAATAGCACTACCATTATTACTATTGGCTCTCGCACTGCACCCAAAACAGCTGCCAGAATTCCCAGTTTTCGCTGGGTTAGATGCATCTCTTTATTATTTTTCAATAATTTGGATGCATATTTATTTATAGATCCTGTGGACTTCAGATATTTAAAAAAACTGACTTTCTGAATCAATAATCCCTGAAATAAATGGCTGTCGGAAGTTATTTTTTGAGATAATATTTTTGTTTGTTTTTTTAAAGTCTGAATGAACAAGCTACTCAGACTTCCACCAATGATAACGATTACAGCGAACTGAGGATTTGACAAAAATGCCATTGAAACATATACAAGCACGAATACACCATATTGAACAGCCATGAAATAATATCGATAGGCTTGTTTTACTTTTTCAACTTCCCCGCTTAAAGTATTTTGTATTCTACCAATATCGGCATTTACAAAGTGTTTATAGCTCAATGAAGACAGGCCGATGATATTTTGTTTTCTAATATCTCTGATAAACAATTGTTCTAGTATAGCCCTTATATATCCTTCAGCAAATTTGAGGATTCCCTTTATGATAAAAAAAATGAAAATGAAAAGCAATACAGAAAGCAAGTTCATAGGAACATGTATTGCCTCAAAAAATCTGGGGATAAAAGAAAGATTACCCATATTGTCAGCATTATGGATATTGCCGTCATCAACCATTTGAAGCAAGGGGATGAACATCGCCAGTCCAAACCCATCCATAATGCCTACCAACAAACTTAAAATAAAACTAAAAAATATTCTATTGCCTAACTGGGAATAGAAATAATAAAAATACTGGAAATATTTTTTAAAGATTTTTTTCAATTTTCCCTTTTTGTAAAATTCTGATCACATCATCAGCAAAAAATGGCTGATGCATTATTTATCATGATTTTTTTTCTTTCTTCTCTGATTCCGGATTGGTGTAATAATTGTAACCATATTTGCGCTTGTAATAATAATATCCATATTTATACCCGAAATACCCGCTATTTTTTACACCATTAAATACAAGTGCAATGCTTTTGAATAATCCTCTTTCATTCCACTCGTTAATTTCCTGAATTTGTTCTCTTACTGTTTGCTGGAATCTTGTAACGATTAATGTTACATCCGCCCATTTACCTAAAATTTGTGCATCAGCCACAATGCCATAAGGCGGTGTATCCACAATTACGATATCGTAATTAGCGTCAAGATATTCTTTCAATTTTTTCATGTTCTCATTAGACACCAATTCCTGTGGATTTGGAGGTATAGGGCCTGAAGGGAATAAATCTAATTTTTCATCAGGCTTTGCATTGATAGGAATCACTATTTCAGAGCAACTGTATTTTCCAAGCAGGAAACTCGTAAGTCCTGCTTTGATATCAGACATGTTTAATGCTTTATGAATTTTGGGACGACGTAAATCAAATTCCAATAATGCTACTCTTTTGCCTTGCAAAGAATAACTTTTTGCGATGTTCATGGAAAGAAAAGATTTACCCTCGCCGCTCACACTGGAAGTAATGATTACGTAATTTACAAGTTTGGACGCATTTAAATAAAAATCGATGCTAGTTCTTAAAGAACGAATCTGTTCGCCAAACATTGACCTGTTGTTACCTTCAATGATAAAAGGAAAGTTTTCGGTACTTTCAGCTTGCTCCAATTCGGCAAGAACAGGAATATTGGTCATGCCCTGTAACTGTTTCTTGGAAATAATTTTCCGGTTCAACACTTCTTTGAAAATAGCAAAAATGATAGGTAAAATAAGTCCTATTAATACGGAAGTAAATAATATTTTTGATTTTGATGGACTTAAAGATGCATTTAATTTTACGGGAGGATACAGAACTTTTGTATTTACAGTTACAGAAGCTTTAGCAATTGCGGCCTCCTCTCTTTTTTGAAGTAAAGTAAGATATAACTGTTCTTTGATATTTTGAAAACGAGTTTTATCCATTAGCTCCTTTTCTGCTAAAGGAGCATTTTTTATAATTTCAGTTGCGCTTCCGATTTTCTGTTGATATGTTGCCTGAGCAATAGCCAGATTACTTCTGTAATTAGACAACTGCTTCTCCATATTGCTCTTTAAATCAGCTAGGTTTTTATCCATTAATAACATAGTAGGATTTGTTTCCTGTGCCGTCAATGCAATTTTATCACGTTGTTGACGCATTTGTTGGTATTGCATCAACATAGACTGTAAAGTAGGATTGTCGACACCTACAAAAGCCAAATCACCATCTTTCAAATTTGGATTCTTAATAAAATCTTCAACTGCTTTTATAGTAGATTGCAAGATATTAATTTGGGTAAGTTGCCTATCGTAATCCTGAACTTTCTGAAGGTAAATATCACTTCCTGCTGAATTGCCCATTAAACCATTATTTGATTTAAATGAAGCCATTGAACTTTCAATTGAATCGAGTTCTTTGCGTAATGGGATCATCCTTTGTTCAATAAAATCAATTGCCTGAGAAAATCCAAGAGATTTATCTTGCCCCAAAACATTATTGTAAAGATTTACCAAGCCATTCAAAATATCCGTTGCCCTCTCATTGGAAATATCAGAATATTTGATGCCTATAATATTACTTTCTTTTGTGGTGGTAATGTCTATACCTCTGCTTAAGGCAAAAGCAGCAGTCATTCGATTTTTACTATAGCATAAAATGGGACTTTGACTATTAAAATCAATTATTTTCTCTACTATTATCTTTTTATTGTTTAACAGAAAAGGGAAGCCCCAATGAGCATCTCCTTCTAATGTATCTGAAACAAAATGGAATCCTGAGTCTTTAGGTAGTATTGAAAAATTAATTTCAGGAATTTCTTCTCCTGGTTCTGTATATATCTTCCATTTGATGATTTTATAAAAATCCTTGTCTTTAAACCTCCCTTGCGCTTCTGCACAATATTGTAGTGAAAGGCTATCTACTAGTTGAGCTGCGAGTGTAGGTGATTTAAAATAAGCTATTTTATCATTGAAAGGATCTCTTCTGTTACCCGAAAGCACCTGACCTAGAGAAACTTCCTGGTTTTCCTCTAAGCTAATACTTGTTGAAACTGTGTAAATGGTAGTGGCATATCTCAGATAAATACTTCCAACTGCATAACCAAACAAGCCAAATAATAAAATAAAGGGCCAAATCGATAAAACCCTTCTGAAATCTAAATCAAGGGCATTGGAACTTAATTTGACTTGGTTATTCTTTTCT
>CANHLV010000038.1 GCA_947461495.1 Chitinophagaceae bacterium | reverse complement strand
AATACACCTATGCAAACAAATAAATCACCTAATTTATTTGTGAAATTGAGTTTTGAATTTGCATTGAAAACTATCAAATATGCAGCTCAACTAGAAACTCAAAAGAAGTTTATCATTGCCAATCAATTGCTTCGTGCTGGTACCTCAATAGGAGCAAATATCAGAGAGGCTCAGAATGTACAAAGTAAACAAGATTTTATTCACAAGTTGAAAATTGCCGCAAAAGAGGCTGACGAAAATGAATATTGGTTGTTACTTTGCAATGCATCAAATTATCCGGATTGCCATGACATGATAAATGATGTAAACATTTTAATTAAAATATTATCTAAAATCATTGCAACTACTAAAAATAGTATCAGTGAAAGTAAAAAATAATAATAATCAATAATTAAACAATCAATAAACAAACAGCAAGCATTTATCAAATCGTCAAATTACCAAATTAACTAATTATCAAATTGAACCACCATGCAATACGGAGATTTCTACTTTCCCATGCCGGCCAACGAACCGGTTTTGAATTACGCACCAGGCAGTAATGAAAAAATTGCTTTGAAAAAAGCACTCAAAGAAATGAAAGCTGAAAAGCTGGATGTGCCCATGTATATTGGCACAGAAGAAGTGAAAACAGGAAATAAGCTTTCCATCCATCCACCTCATGAAAGAAATTATGTTCTTGGGCATTTTCATGTTGGTGATGCCAAGCATGTTACCAAAGCTATAAATGCGGCTTTGAAAGCCAAAGACAAATGGGCTAATATGAGCTGGGAAAACAGAGCTAATATTTTCCTTAAAGCAGCTGATTTGTTGGCCACCAAATATCGTCCGCATATTGTTGCGGCTACTATGCTCGGACAAAGCAAAAATGTAATTCAGGCAGAATTAGATGCTGCTTGTGAATTGATTGATTTCTTGAGATTTAATGTTCATTTCTTAAGTGATATCTATCGCCAGCAACCAATTAGTGCCAATGGCATGAACAACAGAATGGAATACAGACCATTGGAAGGATTTGTATTTGCCTTGACGCCATTCAATTTTACAGCCATAGGCGGAAACTTACCTACCAGTGCTGCTATGTGTGGAAACGTAGTGGTTTGGAAATGTGCCAATACACAAGTTTACAGTGCTCAACTATTCATGCGTATTTTAAAAGAAGCAGGTTTGCCAGATGGCGTAATCAATTTGATTTATGTTGATGGTCCTTTGGTTGGAGAAGTTGTTTTCAATCATCCCGAATTTGCAGGTATTCATTTTACAGGAAGTACAGGCGTTTTCAATGGCATGTGGGAGAAAATTGGTGCCAATATGAATAAATACAAATCTTATCCAAGAATCGTTGGCGAAACCGGCGGTAAAGATTTTGTAATTGCTCATAAATCTGCTGACGTTGATGTTGTAGTTGCTGCATTGGCAAGAGGCGCATTTGAATTCCAGGGTCAAAAATGTTCTGCGGCTTCAAGAGCTTATATTCCTTCTAATATTGCACCTGCAGTGAAAAAGAAATTGGTGGAAGCGGTGAAGTCAATGAAAATGGGAACTGTAGAAGATTTTACTAATTTCATCAATGCGGTAATCGACGAGAAAAGTTTCAATAAAATTGAAGGATACATTAAAGCTGCAAAAAAACGCGACAGCAATGTGAAAATTTGGGTAGGAGGTAAATGTGATAAAACAGACGGTTATTTCATCGAGCCTACTATAATTGAAACTCAAGATCCTAAATACGTCACCATGTGCGAAGAGATTTTTGGGCCTGTTCTTACCATTTATGTTTATGATGAAAATAAGTTTGAAGAAACATTGAAACTGGTTGATAGCACATCATCATATGCATTAACTGGAGCTGTAATTGCACAAGACAGATATGCAGTAGAATTAGCTACTGCGAAGCTTAGAAACAGTGCCGGAAATTTCTACATCAATGATAAGCCGACAGGAGCCGTTGTTGGACAGCAGCCATTTGGTGGGGCAAGGGGCAGTGGTACCAATGACAAAGCCGGGTCAATGCTCAATTTATACAGATGGTTAAGTGCCAGAACGATTAAAGAAACTTTTAATCCGGCAGTAAATTATGGTTATCCATTTATGCAAGAAAAATAAAATCCACAAATTGTTGAATAATTTCCAAGAAAAATTGGGTTACTTTTTCCAAAATTCAGCATTAAGGGGTGAAATTTAAAAATATGACAAAGAAAGTATCATTTAAGTTGCCATCTGACAATGCAGCAGGTGCCACACACGGAATTTTAGTTGGAGATTTCAACAATTGGAATACAGCAGAAGGGATTTATTTAGAAAAATATGAAGATGGTTCTTTTGGTGCAGAACTAGTACTAACAGAAGGGAAAACTTACGAATACAGATATTTACTAAGTGATGGTAGATGGGTAAATGACAATAACAAAACAAGATTTGTAGAAGCTTTTGGACAAACAGTTGAAAATTGTGTTATCGATGTACCTGTAACTGAACTTGCGGTAGCTATTAAAAAATCAACAAAATCTGCAGCAAAATCAACATCTAAAGTTCCTAAAGTTAAAGCTGTTGCAAAAACTGAAGATAATCTTACTTTAATTGCCGGAATCAATAAAAACATTCAATCTGTCCTAAAAGCAGATGGTATTTCAACTTTCAAAGATCTTGGTAAATGCACCATGAAAAAGTTGTTGATGATTGTTGAAAGTGCAGGTTTGACCGAAAAAGCAAATTACCATACCACTTGGACAAAGCAAGCCAAATTAGCAGCTGCTGATAAATGGGATGAGTTGGAAACTTTGAAAAAAGAAATCGTTTCAAAGAAATAAAGCATAATCAAGCCCGGACCTAAATTCCGGGCTTTTTATTTTTTGAATAAATCTTCAGTAATTTAGCGCTATGCAAGTATTACTCTCTCCGCAGCAACTCGACCTTACTATCAAACGCCTGTGTTATCAACTGCTGGAAAATGATGACAATCTATCTGATGTTGTTTTTGTAGGCATTCAGCCTAGAGGCGTACAATTTAGCAATAGAATCATAGATTTTATCAGTGAAATATCTAATTCAGAAAAACCTAGTTATGGTTTATTGGATATTACTTTTTACAGAGATGATATCAGAGAGGAATTACACATCCCAAAAGAAACGACACTTACTCAATCAATAGAAGGGAAGAAGGTGGTTTTAATAGATGATGTATTGTACACAGGAAGAACGATTCGTGCAGCATTAGATGCATTACAAGATTTTGGTAGGCCTCAAAAAGTGATGCTTTGTGTGTTGGTGAACAGAAGATTCAATCGCGAATTGCCAATACAGCCTGATTTTTACGGAATAGCGATTGACACAACAGCTTCACAGAAAGTGAAAGTTGATAATGAAAACAATCGCGTGATTTTATATTAGGTTTTAAACCTTAATGAACTTAATTTTTAAAATGATTTTGTTTTTTTCTATAACTTAGCACCTTAATGCAACTATCCACAAAACATTTACTGGGCATTAAAGATTTACCCCCTTCTGATATTTCATTGATTTTATCAACCGCTCAGCAGTTTAAAGAAGTTTTACAGCGCCCAATAAAGAAAGTCCCATCTTTGAGAGATGTTACCATCGTAAACTTGTTTTATGAAAATTCAACAAGAACTAGGATTTCATTTGAATTGGCTGAAAAAAGATTGAGCGCTGATACTATCAATTTTGCTGCTTCCGGTTCATCGGTTTCTAAAGGAGAAACGTTACTCGATACGGTCAATAATATTTTAAGCATGAAAGTGGATATGGTGGTGATGCGACACAGCGCAAGCGGTGCTCCTCATTTTTTGTCGAAACATCTTCCAGATACAGCCATTGTGAATGCGGGTGACGGTATCAATGAACATCCTACGCAAGCATTATTAGATGCGTTTTCAATCACAGAGAAATTGGGAACGCTAGAAGGCAAAAAGATATTACTGATTGGAGATATCATGCATTCCAGAGTGGCTTTGAGTAATATTTATTTGCTCTCCAAAATGGGTGCGGAAGTGATGTTGTCAGGTCCGCCAACTCTGATGCCCAAATACATGGAAGCTGCATTAGGCGTAAAGATTGAATACAATTTGAAAAAAGCATTAGCTTGGTGTGATGTAGCCAACGTATTACGCATACAGCTTGAGCGTCAAAATCAGGTTTTATTTTCTTCATTACGTGAATACAATAGGGCTTATGGTGTTACTTCAAAATTGCTCAATGAAATCGACAAGGAAATTATGATCATGCATCCAGGTCCCATCAATCGCGGAGTAGAAATCGACAGTGATGTAGCAGACAGCAGCCAGTCGGTAATCTTAAAACAAGTAGAAAACGGAGTCGCTGTGAGAATGGCTGTTTTGTATTTGCTTTCGGGGAAAAAAGAATTGAATAGTTAAGCACAAACACCAAACCAAACAACAAACACCAAACGCCAAACAACAAACATTCTCTTACATGCAACGCATAGCCCTTTTCCCCGGAACATTTGACCCCATTACTTTAGGACATACCGATATCATCAATAGAGCGTTGCCCTTATTTGATAAGTTATACATTGGCATTGGTAGAAACACCAGCAAGCAACCCATGTTTTCTGAAGCACAAAGATTAAGCTGGATTGAAAGTATTTATGCTGGTAATGAAAAAGTGGAAGTTGTTGTATATGAAGGTTTAACAGTTGATTGCTGTAAAAAAATTGGAGCTAATTTTATTCTCCGAGGTATACGTTATGTAAATGATTTCGAATATGAAAAAGCCATTGCTGACATGAACAGAAGCATCGCAGATAATGTTGAAACTGTATTCCTTACTTGCCTTCCACAATATACTTCTGTGGCATCTACATTGGTTCGGGATGTGTTGAAATATGGGGGAGATGTTTCTAAATTTCTACCCGAAACCGTAATGAAAACGATTAATAAATAGGGGCACCTTTGTCAATAACATCGATAATTGAATCATAAGTGTTGGATAATGGCAATTCGAGATTTTTTTTGCTAATCCAGCTAATTGAACTAATGTCTTCTTCAATTTGAGGCTGAGGGTTTCCTTCAAATTTGGTTGTAAAGTAAAACCAGTAAGTTTTCTTCAAAATCTGCATTCCTCTTTCTTCGTAAATATGATAGGTATCGATTATTTTATGAATGAGTTTTAATTGATTGACTCCTGTTTCTTCTTCAATTTCCCTTTCGGCGCAAATTTCAGGTGTCTCACCGGCTTCCATTTTTCCTTTGGGTAAATCCCATTTGCCGCGTCTAAAAATAAAGAGTATTTCTTTATTGCTATTTAATACCAATCCGCCCGCAGCTTCAATAATATGGAATGGAGAGAAGAAGCATTTTATCAAGAAATCAACATCTTCATGTATAATACAAATATCTGTGGAACTGGAACTTTTGATGGATTCCATGGTTTTTAATATATCATCTTCAGTTTTTGTGGTAATAAAACTGACATTTTTTAGGGCAGCAATTGACTCGAGGGAAATATCATTTTGTTGAACCAGAAATATTGTATTGTCATTAAAATTGATTTTTACACTCATAGAAAAATGCTTTATCCTCAAAGATACGTTTGATAAAATTATATATTTGCAGCATGACAAACGAAAAAGCAGTTGCAGAAAAACTCTTGCATGTTGAAGCTGTAAAATTAAACCCCGACAATCCTTATACTTGGGCCAGCGGTTGGAAAAGTCCGATTTATTGTGATAATCGTAAAGTGTTGTCTTTTCCTTACGACAGAGATTTTATTAAAAGTGAATTGTGTAGTGTGATATTTCAATCCTTTCCAGATATAGACGCAATTGCAGGTGTTGCTACAGCCGGAATTGCATGGGGCGCTATGGCTGCTGATCAATTGAAGTTACCTTTCTTGTATGTCAGACCTAAACCCAAAGATCATGGTTTGGGAAATCAGATTGAAGGTTCAGTTTCACCTGGATTGAAAGTGCTTGTGATAGAAGATTTGATATCTACTGGGAAAAGCAGTTTACAGGTTTGTGATGTATTAAAAGAAGCAGGTGTAGAAATTGCAGGCATGGTTTCTATTTTCAATTATGGTTTTCCGGAAGCAGCTGCCGCATTTGAAAAAGCAGGGGTTAATTTAATTTCGCTGACCAATTACACGGCATTGTCTGAATTGGCGGTATCTCTCGGTAAGATAAATGATGCGCAGATGGTAGAGTTGATGAAATGGAGAGAGAGTCCGGCGACTTGGGGCGTGAAATAAGGAATTGGGAATTAGGGATTAGGGATTAGGGTATTTACTTGTATATTAATTATAACTTCGAAACAGAAAAATAAGTGTATGAAAAAGTTTTATTCTATCATTATCTTAACCATTGGCTTCATCAGTTTTGGATTTGCGCAGCAAAAAGCAAATGATAAGGCTATTATTCAAACTCCTGGCGTGCATTGTGAGTATTGTAAAAAAAGATTGGAGAATTATGTGAGTAGCCAACCTGGAATATTAACAGTAGTCGCTGATTTCAAGAAGAAGACAACCACTGTTTCTTGGGTAAAAGACAGAACGAACATAGAAGAAGTTAAGGCCCATATCGCCAATGCAGGTTATGATGCTGATGATGTGATGGCGGAAAAAACAACTTACGATAGATTTCCCAAAGCTTGTCAGGTAAAGACAACTCCGTTTGAACAGGAATAGAAGCCCACTCGGTCCCCCAAGGGGGAAGTTGATTATGTTTTATAGATGTTTGCGAATTTGCTGCCAATGTTGGTCTTATGACCAACAGAAAAAAGTAAGCCACGAATGCACTAATTAAGCCTTCGGAATGTGTAGTGTTTTTTATTTTTTACTTTTTACTTTGCTGCCAATGTTGGTCTTGTGACCAACAGACTTTGCTGCCAGTGTTGGTCTTATGACCAACAGAAAAAAGTTAACCACGAATTGACGAATTATTAAACTAACCTCGTAGAGGTGATACAATACTAAAAGGTAATGCTGGTTAGCAATAAAACTCCGTAGGAGTGAAATAATTAAGGAGAATCAAAAAAGCCAAAAATGTCACGAATTCACTAAGATATATGTGGCTTGTGTAACGTTTTTTACTTTTTACTTTTCACTTTTGAATTTTATACCCTAAAACAAAGAAATCTCCTGCTTTGTACTATACTCAAACGGAAGTGTCTTATATAGATTGGCTTTTCCTACTTTTATTTTCCCCGTCGCTTTAATGGTCACTTCTTTACTGAAAAGGGTAGTCAAGCTGTTTTTGAAAATGTTCTTCATATCCACATCAATTTTTAAGGGAAGGGTAAATTGCTGCTTTTTGGGAATTTGTACTTGTACTTCCTGAGCTGAGTGTCCGAGCAAATTATCATTGATATAAATGTCGAGGTCGGTGTTTTTTAATTCCAGCCCAAATGTATTTGGATTGTAATAAACCAAATCTACGGATACAGTCGTTTGACTAAAACCGACTTTTTCAATTTTTAAATTTTTGTATTCTTTGAATTCAAGGTCTTTAATACCACCGCAAGAATTCAATAAAACAATCATGCAAGTCAAAAAAATAGAGTTGATTAGATACTTCATTTTTTTATTTTTTGTGAAGATAAATCATAAAAACAGAATTTAACAACTGATAAAAATATTAGCAAAATTAATTTATCATTTTGATTTTGGTATTTTAATAATAGATAATAAATTTAGTTTTAAAAATAATTTTACAAGTATATGATTTATAATTTATTATATAATCTATCAAAAAATAAAATTAGTATAAATGACTAGTATTTTGCAAATATTTTAATTGAATTCAATGTAATTAGTGATGTGTAGTTAAAAAATATATAAAACAGAATAAAAATATGATAAACAATAATTTATGAATTTTAAATTATAATTAAAATGATATAAAAATAATTATCTAAAAAAAATCTAATAAATTAATTAAAAACAAGCATGATATTTTATTTTTAGCATTATAGAATATTTGAATGTCAAAAATATTTTTAAAAATGCTTTGATTTTAAAAATGAACTTTCTATGTTTGTCTTCGAAACAGCGATGAATGATTAATTTATCCTGATTTCAAAAATATCTCCATTTCCGTCCGACTTACCACTCCAATCTGACAAACTGTTGTCATTCCTAAAAAGCCAATTTAAACAAGCTAACCGACAACAAATGAATAAAATTTATACTTTTTGTGTAATACCTAAGTTTTTCAATACATACAAATTTTTGAGCAATTTTTCGTTTTCAGCTCACCAGCAATTAAATCAAAAGGTGAGTTTTTCTAATCAGGCCGTATTAAACCAAGATCATAAAAAAAGGCTATCCAAACAATCAGCAATAAATAATGCCAGTTTAATGGTTGCCACAGAAAAAATTGAATGATTTTTCTATGGTAAAGCAGCTGTAGCATAAGCAGCTGCTCATTATTTTGTTGAATTTTTAAAAATTTGAATCGTTAATTTTTAAACAGATAAAATTTAGGCATAATAATTAATGTTTTGCCTACTAGATTTAGACTTTAGAGATATTAAACGTAATTTTTATACAAGCCCATGAGAAAAATTTCTCGTTGGTTTCAATTCGTTTTCTTTGGGGGTTACAGAATCGAAAGATTCTTAACATAAGCTGCATTTCTATGCGGCTTTTTTGTTGATAACTATTTCTCTCATTAGGCTTCATTTGTTGGACTGCTGCAATCTTTATTCATTAATTATAGTATATTGCACAGCATTTTTTAAATTCAAGAGGATGAAGCATTTTCTAGTACTTTTTTTTCTTCATTTTTTAGCTAGTTCATTAATCGGTCAAAACTTTTCTAACAAAGGGAAAGACTTTTGGGTTGCTTATGGATATCATGTCAAAATGAATTCAACAAATGGTGGAAATGCTCAGGACATGGTATTGTATTTTGCAACTGAACAAGTTACTACCATTACGATTACGATTCCTTCTCTAGGTTATACCCAAACTTTAACTAGTGGTGCCACACCAACAGTACTTACATCAAACCCAATTCCGAAAACCGGAACTCAAGATGCAAGACTGACAGCAGAATCAACTGCACCTGAAGATAAAGCCATTCATATTGTTTCTGACAAGCCTATTGTTGCATATGCACACATATATAATAGTAGTGTTTCCGGGGCTTGTATATTATTTCCAACTAATACACTTGGTAAAGAATATTATTCTATCAATTACACCCAGATTTCAAATGAAAATTATACTAATGCCTGGTTTTATGTGATTGCAACAGATACAGGAACCACCACAGTTGAGATTACGCCTTCAGCAAATACCATCAATCATCCTGCGGGAGTTCCTTTTACTATTACCATGACTCAAGGGCAGGTGTTTAATCTTATGGGAGAACTTACCGGCGGCGGTGGTGGCGGTGGTGGTGGAGCTGCTTATACAGGAGTCGATTTAACAGGTTCAAAAATTAAAAGTATTGCTTCTGGAAATGGAGCTTGCAAAAGAATTGCTGTTTATTCAGGCAGTGGAAAACTAAGCATCACTTGCAGTACATCTTCATCCTCTTCAGATAATTATATGGTTCAGGCATTTCCTAAAGACGCCTGGGGAAAGAAATTTCTGACTGCGCCAACCAGCAGCTTGAATCATAATGTTTACAGAGTTTGTGTTTTAGATCCCGCAGCTGCAGTTACACTTAATGGTGCGCCCATACCATATCCATTAACAAATAATTTTTATTATGAGGTACCTGTAACTACCTTGCCCATGAAAATCGAATCTGATTTGCCTATAACGGTTGCTCAATATATTGCTTCACAAGGCGCATGTGGTAATCCCAATTCTAATTCAAATCCAGGTGATCCGGAAGTTATTTATTTAAGTCCCGTGGAGCAAAACATTTCCAAGGTATTATGGAATGCAACACCCAACTTCAATATTTTAGAGCATTATTACAACGTTGTAATTCCAAATGGAGGTACCGCGATTAGCTCATTTAAATTAGATGGAGTTGTGGTAAGTCCTGCTTTGTTTACTGTGCATCCCCAAGATCCTGCATATTCTTATTTAAGTACACAATTGGCAAATTCAGGCGTTCACACAATAGAATCGGATTCTGGATTTAATGCCATTGCTTATGGTT
>CANHLV010000037.1 GCA_947461495.1 Chitinophagaceae bacterium | reverse complement strand
TAGTGGCATTGATGGTGCGGGTAGAAACATTTTTGTTTGTTTGAAATATCATAAATGATATTTACCGCAGCGAAGTGAGGCGATTGAAGTTTCGCAGAGACATTATATTGACTAAAATATTTCTTATTAATGTTGAGAATCTAATACCGATTAGACATCTGTAAAGGTCTAATGAAATTGTCCCAAACAGCTGTCATATAACGAGGTATCGTCACAAGTTGGCATTATACCAGAAAAAATAGAACTAAAAAAGTAATTATAATTGGTATAAAATAATAAACTCCAAAACGGGTTCAACTATTTCACATCAAAATCAATAACGACTTTGTTTGAAACGGGATGAGATTGACATG
Organism: Chitinophagaceae bacterium; assembly: GCA_947461495.1. Taxonomy (GTDB): domain Bacteria; phylum Bacteroidota; class Bacteroidia; order Chitinophagales; family Chitinophagaceae; genus Ferruginibacter. The sequence continues at coordinate 9,763 of CANHLV010000037.1, read as the reverse complement.
TTAGAATAAAGCCCTGTTCCACTTCTTCTTGTTCTAATGCATAATTAACATCCATTGACACATTTCCTTCTAATAATTTCGCTCTACAGGTACAACATACACCTCCTTTGCAAGCAAATGGCAAATCGGCGCCTTGTTGTAGTGCCTCATCTAAAATTGAATTTCCTTTAAAAGATAAATCAAATGAAAATGAACGACCATCAACTTTTATAGTCACATTGCTTTTTGGAGAAGAACTGTCTTCGATATTTATTTTAGCTATATTTTTATTTTGATATTGTCCAGGAGTAGTAAATAGTTCATAATGTATATTGTTTTTAGCTAAGCCAGAAGATTCTAAAAAACTGGCCGCCGAAAATATCATAGATTCAGGCCCACATAAATAAGCTGAATTAATTTTTTTGTAATCAATGATTTTATTTAATTGGTGTAACTTTTCTTCATTGATTCTTCCGTGATTGATTTCAGTATCTGTTTTTTCTCTGCTGAGTATATTGATTAATGTAAACCGCTCCATGTATTTATTTTTCAGATTTTCCAGCTCTTCAAAAAAAATGATGGAGGCCCTGTTCTTACTGCCGTACACTAAAGTGAATGTACTCTCTGGTCGACTATGAAGCGTGTGTTTTATAATTGAAATTATAGGCGTAATACCACTACCCGCAGCAACGGCGAGATAATTGTCATACCCGGATATATGTGCATTGAATTTACCACTGGGTAACATTACATCCAAAATGTCGTTTTGTTTCAACTGATTGTTTGCATAAGTTGAAAACAATCCTCCATCTACTTGCTTAATGGCAATCTTCAGTTCTTTTTCATGTGGCGCAGAGCATATAGAATAAGATCTTCGTATCTCTTCACCATTGATAATTTTTTTTAAGGTAATATTTTGACCTTCTTTAAATGTCAAAAATTCTGGGTTTTGGCTTGTGTCAAAACATACAGAAATACAATCAGTAGTTTCTTTATTTACCTTTTTGATGACCAGCGGATGAAAATGAAGTGACATAATTTATTATTTAGCGATGCCATTAAGCAGGTGATTAATCATATTCGTTTCTATTTCCTTAATACTAACAATTTTTTTGTGTCCTTGCCACAATTCCAAACCTCTGACCGCAGATAGAATCGTAAACACTGCAACTTGAGGATGAATATTTTTAATCTCTTTTTTTTGAATTCCTTTTTTAATAAGCTCAATCATCCGGCTCTCATATAATTTTCGTTGGTTTGAAAAATTACTCAAAAATGGCTCTTCAAGTTGCTTCCATTCATGATTAGCAACATATACCTCATCGTAAACATCCATCATCATATGGATATGAAAGCTGATTAATTTTTCTAGTTTGTTAATGGTTGTTGTTTCGCTTTTTTCTGTTTCATTTAGTTGTAACATAAAATCATTGGCAACTTTAAAACATATATGTTGAAGGATTTCACTTTTAGAACCAATATGGTTGTATAAACTGGAAGCTTCCACACCAATATTTTCAGCAAGTTCCCTCATAGAAGTCCCAATAAATCCTTTCTTTCTGAATAGTGACGCTGCTTTTTTGATAATGACGTCTTTTTTCGTGCCATTTTTAGAGGCGAAAATTTTTGACATGTCCTGCTTTTTACAAAACTAACACTTATTAGTTTTTGCATGTCAATTATTTTCAAATTTCACAACTAAAAAACCATTAAAAACAAAAAAGAAGGTGGATATATTATTTCAGAAATTTTACTATAAAACCACATCAAAAAATAATTTTAACCAAAAAGCTATGAGAATTAAAAATTACTCTATATTTTTATGTCCTACTCCCAAAGCTAACCAATTCAATAATATCCTTTTTTAAAACTTCCCCATAGAAGAGTCATGTTTTATAAACGTGCAGCTTAATCGTTGCCTGTTACTATATATATTTTCCTATAACATTGAGCTACGCCTCAAACAATTTTCTTGTGGTTTCAGAGGTAAGCAAGGCCGGTGATGTCTATCATTGGCCATTTTTTTTATAGATTTCAACTGTAAAATCTGGGTTTAATCCAGAGAGCTATTAATAAAATCCACGAATGGTTTTGCTGCTTTAAATAGCTGCCCTAATGCTTTCTCCGATTTATCAATCGTGAACTCTGTTTCTGAAAGTGATTTTCTGACAATGAAGCTTTTCAATTTAAGATAGGGTAGTGCCGGATTGTCCACATCATATCCTTTGGGAGGTCTTGATAAAGTATCATTAGTATCGATGCCATCAGTAAAACAACCTTTAAATTTCTTTGATGCGAAAATGGATTCAAATTCTTTGAAATTATAGTCTATTTCCTGTCTGATGTTTGCTAAAATATTCGATTCAGGCATCCAGATACCTGCTGCTATAAAACTGTTTCCAGGTTCAGCATGTAAATAATAACCTGCACCGATTCCTTTTTTTCCAGCTTTGTTGAAGTAAGCGGCAAAATTATTTTTATAAGGACTTTTGTTTTTACTAAAACGAATATCTCTGTTGATTCTGAAAATACAATCTTTAGCGTTTAAGGTTGATAGGGAGTTATCAAATGCTGATAATTCGTTGAGTACGTTTTGCACGAAATGAATAAAATCAGCTTTTGCATTTTCATAATCAACTCTGTGTTCATCCATCCAGATTTTAGAATTGTTGTCTTTTAAATTTCTGAGAAACTTAAATGTATTTTTATCAAGCATAGTTGTCAAATAAAAAAGGGAATCAATATCGATTCCCTGTAAAAGTATTTAATTTATACTTACTTTACTTTGCTCCAGTTTTCTCCGCTTTTGATACGGTATAAAGTCATTTCACTTACTTTATATTTGGTGGCCAATTGTTTGTAAGTTAATTTTCTTTTGGGATTGTTGATAGTGTCTTTAATGGCTTTAACCTGAGTAACGGTAAGTTTCAATCCTTCGGTACGGGTAGCCTGACGTTTTTTATAAGCAATTTTTGCCGGGCTTTTCTGTTGATGAATTCCAACTTCTTCCAAATTTGCCCATTTCAGGTTTTTAGCAGTATTATCTGCTTTTTTATGATTTAGGTGAATCACATATTTTGCTTTAGGTGATCCTTTTTTGCAAAAAAGTTTGGCAACCTCTCTGTGAAAATAAATTGTTCCGTTTCCGTTTTCAACATGAAGATTAAGGGTACGATAGCCGGATGTTAATGAACCAGTTAGCAATCTGCCGTCTTTGGCAACAGATTCAACATAACTAGCAGCACGGCCATGATTTGATACTGCATACTTCTTTTTAAGGTTCTTGTAACCTGAGAATTGCATTTGTTTCCAAATTTCTCCTGGAATTTTTTTAATCATCGTACTTTGTTTTTAGTGTTAGAGTTGGTTTAGGTTTACACAGATAATAATACCTGCGTTCAACTATAAATATAACAAATAAAAAAGATTACAAAGTCAACATTTGTAAAAAATCTTCCTCTGAGAGTATTTTAATTCCTGCGATTTTTTTAGCTTTTTCGAGCTTACTGCCAGAATCTTCACCTGTAATCAGGAAATTTAATTTGCTGCTTACACCGCTGAGTATTTTGCCTCCTTTTTCCTCAACCATTGATTCTGCGTCACTTCTTTTTAATTTTGCTAAGGTTCCTGTAAATAAGAAAGTTTGACCTGAAAATGCTCCTTCTTTGCTTTCCTGCTTTTCTTGACGCATTTTAACACCAAGCTCATCCAATTTTTTCAATAGCAAAATATTTTCAGAATCTTTAAAAAAGTCAAAAATACTTTTTGCTACTTTAACGCCCACATCTTCCATTTGCTTCAATTCATCTTCACTCATTTTTTCAAAATCAAAAATATCATTTACCCTTTGTGCCAATGCTTTGGCTGTGGTTTCGCCTACATATCTAATCCCTAATGCATAAATAATTCTATGGAGTGGTTGTAATTTACTGGCTTCTATGGCTAATTTAAGATTCGAAATAGACTTGGCACCAAAGCCTTCAATACCTGACAATTTTTCAACATCAAATTCGTAAATATCCGGAATCGACTTTATAAGTCCCATTTCAAAAAACTTACGAACATTGGCTTCTCCAAAACTTTTTATATCCATGGCATCTTTGCTCACAAAATGGATCATGCGTTCTACAACTTGTGCTTTACAGTTGATGTTTGTACACCTCCAAACAGCTTCTTCTTCAGTTTTAAAAAGTATGTGATCACAAACCGGACAATGAGTTGGAAAAATGATTTCAAGTTCATCACCGTTTCTTAGATCCAGTAACGACTTAACAATTTGAGGAATCACATCACCACTTCTTTCAATTAAAATCTGATCGCCAATTTTTAAGTTTTTTTCTTTTATATAATCTTCATTATGGATGGAAATGCTACTTACCATTACGCCACCAACTTGTACTGGTTGAATTTTTGCAACAGGAGTAACCGCACCGGTACGACCAACCTGGTATTCAACGGATAACAATTTACTCGTTGCCTGACGTGCTTTGAATTTATAGGCAATAGCCCATCTTGGGTGATGTGATGTCATTCCCAGTTTGTCTTGCAATTCAAGATTATTCACTTTAATGACCATTCCGTCAATTTCATAAGGTAAATCATCTCGTTGCTTCTCAAAATCATTCACAAATGCAATAACTTTTTCGATGCCACTGAGTACTTTCATTTCTTTTTGTGGACTTCTGAATCCCAGTTCCCATAATAGTTTCAGCATATCCGAATGAGAATGTACTTCATCAGCTATGTTTTCATTTTGTTTGGCAATAAAACTAACATGATATAAAAAACCTTCAAGATTTCTTTTGCTTACTATAGTAGTATCTTTTATTCTCAATGAGCCGGCTGCTGCATTTCTTGGATTGGCCAATGGAGGTAAACCTTCTTCCATCAAGCCATCATTATAGTTTTTGAAATTGTTTTTATTCATCAGAATTTCACCACGAATTTCAATCTGCTGAATATTGTGTTTGCTGAATGCTGCAGATAATGGGATTGATTTTATCTGGCGAACATTAGGCGTAATGTCATCTCCCGTTTCGCCGTCGCCACGAGTTACACCACGCATAAGCAAATTGTTTTCATAGATCAATGAAATACTCGCGCCATCAAATTTGGGTTCAACGGAATATTCAATTAGTTCAAGTCCAGACATCTCTTTTGCCTTTCGGTCCCAATCGATTAAATCTTCATCATTATATGAATTTTCCAATGAAAGCATCGGAACCAAATGTTGTGTTTTAGGAAAATCCTTTATCAATCCTTTGCCCACACGTTGTGTAGGTGAGTCTTTGCTAATCAGCGATGGGTTGGATTTTTCAAAATGCTCAAGTTTTTTATAGAGCATATCGTATTCATAGTCGCTGATCAGCGGGTCATTTTCAACATAATATCTGTGTTCATGAAAACGAAGGACGTCTCTAAGCTTTTCAATATTTTCAGAAGTGATTTCAACAGGTGATTTTTCGCTTAGCCATTCCTGAGTAGCTTGTTGATGTGCAAGAATTTGTTCTTTTATGTACATTTTGAAATAATTACTTCAAAGTTAAAAATACCAACGCTGCAATTGTACTATTTTTGAAAAAATAAAAATACTATGTTTCCATTGTCGCAGAATTTTATCCCGAGGTATCAGGGCGGTACTTTTTACTTTTTACTTTTTACTTTATTTATTTCTATATCATCATGCAGCCATAAAACTAAAGTTTCACTAATTGTTCATCATGGCATCATCTATACGGTTGATAGTGGCTTTCATAAGACTTATGCCATGGCTATCAAAGATGGTAAAATTGTAGAAACCGGACCCAATGAATACATCAACGCATTGTATGAAGCAGACAGTACAATCGATGCCAAGAATCAATACATATTTCCCGGTTTCATTGATGCGCATTGCCATTTTACAGGATTTGCCACCGACAGCTGGAAATGTGATTTGATGGGCACGAATTCTTTTGACGAGGTGTTGACAAAAATTATCGACTATAGTAAAACGGCTCCGGCAACCTGGATTTACGGTCATGGCTGGGACCAGAATGACTGGGCCGTAAAAGATTTTCCAAATAAGCAACTACTGGACAGTTTATTTCCCGATCGTCCAGTTTTTTTAAAAAGGATTGATGGACATGCGGCACTTGCTAATCAGAAGGCTATTGAAATCGCTGGCATCAATGAAAAAACAACCATCAGGGGAGGGAGCATTGAGTTGAAAGAGGGTAAGTTAACTGGCATTTTTATTGACAATGCCATGGACTTAATTGAAAAAAATATTCCACCCATTTCAGACTCTCTGGCAAAACAGTATTTTGTTCGTTTGCAACATGATTGCTTTGAACAAGGACTTACCGGTGTGCATGATTGCGGCATCAGTGAACACACGGTTCAGTTGGTTGATGAGGTCCAAAGACAAGGCTTACTGAAAATGAAAATTTTTGCTTTGCTATCAGATAGTACCAACTATTATGAAAGGTGGATTAAAAAAGGTCCTTATAAAACAGACCGGTTGCATGTAGGCGGCTTTAAATTATATGCAGATGGAGCATTGGGTTCAAGAGGCGCCTGTTTGCTTGATGATTATACTGATAAAAAAGATTGGAAAGGATTTTTACTGAGTGATGGTAGTCATTTCAAAGAAGTTGCCCAGAAATTAATCAACACTGATTTTCAAATGTGCACTCATGCAATTGGCGACAGCGGAAACAGAATTATTTTAAAAACATATGCCAACTATCTCAAAGGCGTAAACGACAAGAGATGGAGAATTGAACATGCGCAGGTAGTCAATGAAAATGATTTTGATTTTTTTAAACAATTCAGCATTATCCCTTCAGTTCAACCAACGCACGCTACGAGTGATATGTATTGGGCGGGAGATAGACTAGGTTCGAAAAGAATCCAGAATGCCTACGCGTATCAAAAATTATTGCAAGAAAATGGCTGGATGCCATTAGGTACGGATTTCCCTGTAGAGTATATCAGTCCGTTCAAAACATTTTATGCAGCAGTAATCAGACAAGACGGCAACGCATATCCTAAAAACGGATTTCAAACCGAAAACGCATTAACGAGAGAACAGGCTATGCGTGGTATGACCATATGGGCCGCAAAAGCAGCATTTGAAGAAAAAGAAAAAGGTAATTTAGAGCCGGGAAAATCAGCTGATTTTATCATGATAGACAATGACCTAATGAATTGCGATCCACAAAAAATTCTAAAAACTAAAGTGCTAATGACTTTTATCAATGGAGAAAGAGTTTATTAAACTAAAGACAAATCAGCGATTTATTTTAAAATATCACAATAGCTGCCATATCTTATTTTCAACCAGTTTTTAAATTGTTCGTCATTCTCAAGCAAGTGTTGTTCGTCTTTTCGAACTAAATATTGCTTATACTCTTCTTTTTTTATTTTACTGAATCTGCCGTTTTTCATAAATCCAACAATACTGCCAGATCCAAGTCCATTCATACAATATACTGGAAGTCCTCGACTTACACCTAATTCCTCTATTTTAGGATCAAATGAAACATCAATACCATATTCATTTTTAAGGATTTCCTTACGAATTTGCATTTCAGATTTAGTTAACAATGAAACCGGTTTTATAATTACAGGAATATAAAGCGGAATATTTACAATGTCACCAAAATAAAGGCTTGTTGAATCCATACATTTGTATTCTTCAACCAGAACAGGACAAATCCTGCAATCATAAATTGGAACGGGAATTTCTTTATTTATGATTTGATTTTCCAGTTCACGTTGGTAAAACATAAACTGATTTATTCTATGGTAATAATCGCTGAAATTGATGTCAGCATTAGCATTATTTTTTTTATTTGGATTTGAAAGATCCCCAGATAATTTTTCATTTCTGATTTTAACAAAACTGATTCTTGCGTCTTTTATTGTATTAAAAATTTGTCGTTTATCATCATCATTAATGATTTTCCTGCTACTTGTTTTCACATAAATTCGATTGTTATCAAAGAACTCTCTGATTTTTACTGCATTTTCGTAAATAACAATACTATCTTGTAAAGTGGGGCAATTTGCATTTTTACCGTCTAAGGTCATGCATTGAGAATTGCCAATAAAAGGGATCATCATCAAGATGATCAAGATCTGTTTCATAGTGTTAAGGTTTAGCAAAGTATAATACAATGATTGCCATCATTATATTATTCCTTAAAAAAACAAAATTTATTTAGGAATTCATAGTAAAAACAGCTTTTTTATTTTCATAAAAAAAGAAGTAACAAATCCAAATATTTTAAGAAATATTTTAAAATCTGCAATGATTTTTAAAATATTAATCGTAATATTGCGATATATGGGAGCTAGTAAGATATCATCATACAAAACCAAGGATAAAGCCATTTCCGACTATGCCAAAGCATTGTCACATCCGGCTAGAATCGCCATTCTTAATCTTTTACTTAAAAAGAAAACATGTATTTGCGGAGATATTGTTGATGAATTGCCTTTATCACAAAGTACAGTTTCTCAGCATTTGAAAGCGTTAAAATTATCGGGTTTGATTAAAGGAAATATTGATGGGGTATCGATTTGTTATTGTATTGATGAAAAAGAATGGATGAAAGCCAAATCTTTGTTCTTTGATTTTTTTAATAAACCAGTGATGACTAAAGAAAAATGTTGTCTTTAAAAAATCAACTATTATGTATACAGATCAGCAATTAAAAGACATGGTAAGAACTAAGTATGCTGAAATTGCCATGCAGGATAAAGAAACCAACATGTCTTCTTGCTGTGGTGCAGGAGGCTGTTCCACAGAAGTATATAATATCATGTCTGAAGATTATACCCATTTAAAAGGATATGCGGCTGAAGCTGACCTTGGTTTGGGTTGTGGTTTGCCCACACAGTTTGCAAAAATCAAAACAGGAGATGTGGTTATTGACCTTGGAAGTGGCGCGGGTAATGATTGTTTTATAGCCAGACATGAAACAGGGGATTCGGGTAAGGTGATTGGAATTGATTTTACTCCGGCCATGATTGAAAAAGCAAGAAATAATACTGAAATAAGAGGGTATAACAATGTAGAATTCAGACAGGGAGATATTGAAAAAATGCCCTTAACATCAAATATTGCAGATGTAGTGGTCAGTAACTGTGTGTTGAATCTTGTGCCTAATAAAGATGGTGTTTTTAAAGAGATATTCAGGGTGTTAAAGCCCGGAGGTCATTTTAGCATCAGCGATGTTGTACTTTCAGGAAACCTACCCGATGGATTGAAAAAAGATGCTGAAATGTATGCAGGTTGTGTATCAGGAGCCATTCAAAAGGAAGTCTATTTGGAATTAATTTATGCTAATGGCTTTGAAAACATAACAATACAAAAGGAAAAAGCGATACAAATACCTGATGACATTTTATTGAAATATCTGAATGAAGTTGAATTCCATAATTATACAAATGCCGAGACCGGGATTTATTCCATTACCGTATTTGCGTCAAAGCCTTTAAAAAGTAAATGTGAACCAGGATCAGGATGTTGCTAAATTAATATCTATGCGAGTTTATATTACAGAATTATTAGGAACTTTTATATTAATATTTTGCGGTACGGGAGCCATCATCATTAATCAACAAACAGAAGGTGCGATAGGGCATGTTGGAATAGCGATAACATTTGGATTAACCGTTATGACTTTAATATACGCGTTCGGAAGTATTTCCGGTGCGCATTTTAATCCGGCGGTAACCATTTCATTTACTGTAGCAGGCAAATCCCCTTTAAAAAATTTGATTCCTTATATTA
>CANHLV010000036.1 GCA_947461495.1 Chitinophagaceae bacterium | reverse complement strand
TGTAAACCTGAACATCAAGGCTTTGTGGACTGCCATAACAAGAAACAATAGGGTTCGAAATATCAACGATTCCTGCATCTAAAGGAAATGTGTGTACCAATCTGATTGCCGGACGAGATATTTTTGCAGTTAGGGTTGTTGTTCCAGAAGGTGCAGCATTGCCGTTATAATATCGTGTTGTATTTAAATTTGGATCTATAATATTTCCCTCAGACTCTATAAAATAATATCCTGGGTGAGCTAAATTATCAAGTCTTTCAATAAGTATCTGAAGATTTGTTCCAGGAGTTCTCACAAATGGAGTACTAAGTGTAAAATACCTGTATCCCGTAGGTGTAGCGGTAAAACTGCCATTATATACATTTGTGTAACCTGTTGTGCTATAGGTTCCACTAGTTAGTGTAGTGGTAGTTGCAGGAATATTTTTCATCCAAATTTTAAAACTGCTTACGGTTGTATTGGTACCTAGTATGTATAAATAATAACCAATGCGTTGTATAGCAGAGCCTGAAGTTGTAAAATTTCCGACACCTAGTTCTTCGTTGGTATAAATCGACTCACTAACATGATATTTCTTATTACCAATAACAGTAGAATCAGTTGTATTCAAATTGTATAGTACACTTACTGTTTGTGAATAAGAAGTAAAGAAAGAAATAAATAAAAAAAAGAGCAGGTAGATTTTTTTCATGTTGTTGTTTTTATATAATATTCAGAAAATAAATTAAAAAAAAGAATGATCGGGATTCCAAATTTACTTGAAGATTTGCAAAAAAAGTGAAATGTGTTATGATTTTTAACTAGATAAGCCCTTAGTATTAATTATCATTACTATTTTTACCCGAAATCAATCATACTACATGAAGAAGATTGCCATGATTCCTGCTCGTTATGCAGCTACACGATTTCCGTTCAAGTTGATGCAGTTGTTGGGAGACAAAACTGTCATCAGACACACGTACGACAATACGCTAGCTACTGGTTTGTTTGATGATGTGATTGTGGTGACTGACAGTGACATTATACTTAATGAAATAATAAATAATGGAGGCAAAGCAGTAATAAGCAGCAGAACCCACGAAAGCGGAAGCGATAGAATTGCTGAAGCTGTCGAAAATATGGATGCAGATATTATAGTTAATGTTCAGGGTGATGAACCTTTTGTAGATAGATCTTCATTGTCTAATCTCATTGATGTGTTTCAGGATGAAAAGGTTCAAGTGGCCTCAGTAATGAAAGCATTTACTGATTTGTCTTTGGTGAATAATATTAATTATGTGAAAGTTGTCGTAGATAAAAATATGGATTCGCTTTTATTTAGTAGAAGTCCAATTCCTTTTTATCGGGAAAAATCAACCCAACAAGTATATTATGAACATATAGGTATCTATGCTTTCCGAAAAAATATTTTACTTCAATTTACAAAATGGGAAATGACACCCTTGGAAACTGCAGAAAAAATCGAATGTCTGCGTTATCTTGAAAATGGTATCAAATTAAAAATGGTAACTACATCACATGCAAGTGTAAAAATTGATGTCCCAGAAGATCTTGTAAGAGCAAATTTATTTTTAAAAACAACATCAAATATCTAGTTTAATATTTTTTATTTTGCAATCATAATTCCAACTATTGTCAATCAGTCATAACAGAATAAAAGCTCATTTAGCATTAATCGGTACCAATATTTTTTTTGCGATAAATTTCAGCGCAGTTAAATATTTGATCAATAATCAATTCATTCAGCCATTTGGCTTGAATTTCATCAGAATGTTATTCACAACCCTTCTTTTATGGGCTTTGTACTTTGTCAACCCTGTGAAAATAACAGTCAAAAAAATTCATTATAAAAGATTTCTCATTTGCGCTTTATTGGGAATTGTTATAAACCAATTGTTGTTTATAAAAGGTTTGTCAATGACTTACTCTATACATGCATCCTTGTTAATGTTGACGACTCCGATTTTCATCACGATAATCGCAGCTTTTATTTTAAAAGAACAACTTCATAAATTTAAAATACTGGGATTGTTATTAGGGGTCAGTGGTGCTTTAATATTGGTTTTGGCAAGAAAAGCTGTTGGTACCGGAAGCAATATTTTCTGGGGAGATATTTTTGTAATTGTAAATGCTATCTGTTATTCATGTTATTTTATTTTGGTTAAACCATTAATGAAAAGATATTCAGCCATGTCTGTAATCAGGGTTTTGTTTACTATGGGAACAATAATAGCCATGCCCGTTTGTTGGAATCAATTTGTGGCTATACCATGGAGCCATTATAGTGTATTGGCTGTTGGAATTTTATTGTTGATTGTGATTGGCGGTACTTTTTTTGCTTACACATTTAATTTGTATGGCATTAAATATTTAGGCGCTTCTGTTTCCGGTGCTTATATCTATACACAACCATTTTTCGCTACAATAATCGCCATGATATTCATGAATGAAACTCTTGATGTATATAAAATCATAGCTGCCGTTTTTATTTTTACGGGAGTATATCTGGTAACTAAAAAAATAAAACATGCCTGAGTATGTAACGGTTTCCAATGAGGAAGAATATAAATCTGCTGCTTTTCTATTTAGCGAATATGCAAACTGGCTAGGGATAGATTTAAGTTTTCAAAATTTTGAACAAGAATTGCAAAATTTGAAAACAATGTATTGCCCTCCCAAAGGAACCATAATTTTATCACGTTATAATGAAGAGTATGTTGCTTGTATAGCTGTTAGGTCAATAGATGATACTACGGCTGAACTCAAAAGAATGTACGTGAAGCCGGGCTTTCAACGAAATGGAATTGGAGAAAAATTACTTTCACTCGCTTTGATTTTTTCACAACAAAAAGGTTATGCTAAAATAAGATTAGATACACTGAATACTATGATTCCTGCAATCAACTTGTATAAAAAAAATGGATTTGTAGAAATTCCGTCTTACTATTTTAATCCGGAAACAACTGCAGTTTTTTTTGAGAAGAAATTATAAACGGGAATCCGATTTATATATTTTTAGGAAAATCAAAAAATAAAAAAGATTTTTCAGCCTTGTCAAATGCTTCCCAATTCGATATTTCGGCTGTAATAGCAAATACACCACAGGTAGGCATATTGTCTATATAAACATCTTCCACAAGTGTATTTACATATTCGCTGATACCCGGATTATGAGTGAAAACAGCAATTGTATTGTATTCGTCATCAGTTTTAGCCATTACACTTTTTATGGTTGCACTGTCTGCGTGATAAAGTGCATCTATAAAAATAATTTCATTTTTATCTTTAGAAAACACTTTGCAAAAATGTTCGCAGGTTTGTCGGGCTCTTAAAGCCGGACTGCTTATAAATGCATCAATTCGAATTTTTTTATCCAACATTCTTTCGGCCATTTCAACAGCATTTTCATGGCCGCGTTCATTCAATGGCCTTTCAAAATCTGTCTGGTCGAAATTTGCCCAACTGCTTTTGGCGTGCCTGATGATGTATACTGTCTTCATTGTTGAAAATTAATAGCCTCTGATATTTTTCCCTTCCAAATAATTGATTAGTGCTTTGTTACAAACTTTATTGCCCCCTGGGGTAGGATAGTTACCAGTGAAGTACCAATCACCTAGATTATTAGGACAAGCTTCGTGAAGGGTTTCGATTGTTTGATAAATGACTTCAACAGGAATATTAAAATCCTTGGGAGTGATCAATTCAGCAATTTTATCTGAAATTTCTTGCAAAGAAAAAGGTTTGTAAATCTGACGAACAAGATTTTCAGAGTGAAGCGTATTCGTACTTTCTAAAGCTTTGCATTTTTCTTTTAATTGCATCAACATATCATCCATTCCCCGCTCTTTAATAAGCGAAATGGCAGCTTTAAAAGCAACAAAATCGCCCAATTTACTCATGTCGATTCCATAACAATCGGGATATCGGATTTGCGGAGCGGATGAAACGATTATTATTTTTTTTGGTTTCAGCCTGCCCAACATTCTGATGATACTTTCTTTAAGCGTTGTGCCTCTGACAATACTGTCATCTATCACTACCAATGTATCAGTATCTTTCTTCACCGTGCCGTAAGTAATGTCATAAACATGTTGAACCATTTCATTTCGGCTATTGTCTTCCGTTATGAATGTTCTTAATTTCACATCTTTAATCGCAATTTTTTCTATCCTCACTTTTCGACTAATCATTTCCGTGAGCTTCTCCTCATCAAAATCTTTTTGCCAGCTAAGAATTCTTTCTGTCTTGATTTTATTGAGATAATCTTCTGCACCTTTAATTAACCCATAGAATGCAATCTCAGCGGTATTGGGGATAAATGAAAAAATTGTATTTCTGAGATCATAATCAATAGATTTGAGAACAATGTCGCTTAAATTATAACCCAATGCGATTCTTTCTCTATAAATTTTTTCATCACTTCCTCTGCTGAAATAAATTCTTTCAAAACTACAAGCTTTTCTTTCTTTTGGAGGTGTAACTTCTTCAATTGTAAAACTGCCATCCGCTTTAATGATAAGTGCATTTCCGGGCATTAATTCTTGTACTTCATTCTCTTCAAGATTAAATGCGGTTCTTATAGCCGCACGCTCACTAGCCGCAACAATAATTTCATCATTGATGTGATAATATGATGGCCTTATGCCATGTGCATCCCTTACTATAAAGGAGTCCCCGTTTCCAGTCATACCGGCTACATGAAAACCACCATCAAATAATGGAATTGCTTTTTTTAATACAGATAAAATTGATGATTCTCCTGGATGTTGCTCGTCTTCTTTAACCAAAAAATGATGAACCACTTCAATCATCGCAGCAAGATCGCTTTGTACTTGAAATCCATCAGGTTGAACATCAATATATTTAAAAAGCTCTTCAGTGTTTACAAGATTGAAATTTCCGGCAAGTGCAATATTTCTGGATGGAACTATGTTTTGCTTTAAAAATGGATGGCAAAATGCAATATCGTTTTTTCCTTGAGTACCATACCTAAGATGGCCAAGTAAAACTTCACCCATGAAATTGAAATGACCTTTCAATAATCCAGGGTGATTTCTGATATCAGTCTGATTTTTTTCTATTTCTTTAATTTGCTTTCCAATATTGTCGAACAAATCAGCAATCGGTTGGTTGGCATTACTGCGTATCCTATGTAAAAAAGGATATCCGGGCTCTGTATCAAGTTTTAGTGCCGCTACACCAGCGCCATCCTGACCTCTGTTGTGCTGCTTTTCCATCAACAGGTATAGCTTATTTAACCCGTATAGTACATCCTGGTATTTTAACTGGTAATGGCTGAAAGGTTTTCTTAACCTGATGAAGGCAAGTCCACATTCATGTTTGATGGCATCACTCATAATTGGGAAAGCGTAAATTGAGTTGCAAAAATAGTTTATTGAAGCTCAGCAAACAAAAAGTGCTCTTGCTAACCAAAAATTAATTATTATAATCCGCTGAAAGTCATCCCTACCTGAAGTAAGCTCATGTTGGTGGCAACTTTATCTTTAAATACCTGTGTAATATTGTAAGAACCAAATACAGTAAAATTGGCATAGCCAAACCTTGCTGTTGCGGCTAATCTGGTTGAATTAAAATAACTTTTAGAGCTTAATTTTTCTGTATAATCTTTTAACTTGGTTCCGGCTCCATTTACCAGCGTTTTCCCTTTAGAATGTGCATCTAGCAAAGTACCAATCTTAACGCCAATTGCAATTTTTACGGATTTATTTGGGTTCTCAGGTTTTGAAAAATACCTAATTTCAATCGGTAATTCAAGATAAGAAGTACTAATTTTATACTTGCTGAATCTCGGCAATGTATCTAAAGAATTGAATCTCAGTTTTGGAGTAATACCCGTAATATCTGCATTCATTCTATTGAAAAAATGATGACTGGTACCAATGCCCAAACCAAATGCAGCACTTAAATGAGCATTCGACTGAAATGGCTTGTTGATCATAAAGTACACATTTGCACCTCTTGTACTTCCATCTCTATGACTACTGATACTATCCGGTGCATTTAACCAATAATCTGAAGAAATCTGCACCATGAAATGATCATTAGGCAGATTTTTTTTTGGTTCGTATTTAGGTAATGTAGTTTGTGATAATAATGTCGTACTTACAGATAGGCAGAATAAAACAAAAATAATTTTTCTCATAACAATTTCTTGTGTCGCAAATTTAATCTAAACCGCGGTTAATTAAAGGTTAAAGGAGAAATAAATTATACGGAATCACAATACCCAATAAAAAAACCCTGTAACCATTCAAATGAAAAGCTACAGGGATAATAATTGTAATTTTAGATTATCTAACTGCTACACAATAACCTCCATACTGAATTCTCAACCAAACTTTAAAGTTATCTTCATTTTCCAAAAGCTCCTGGGCATATTTTTGAACCATTAATTCTTGGTACTCCTCAGGCCTTACTTTACGAAAACTACCGTTATTCATAAATCCAATAATGGATCCGGAACCACATCCGTTGAACAGATAAACAGGTAGTCCTTTGCGATCATTTTTTAAATCTATTGCCTGCTTTTCAATTACAGTTGCTTGTAGCGGTTTAAATTGTTCTGTTGATGCCGACTGACAAAATGCGTAAGCTGGTAACATCATCATTGCCATTAAAATGTTTTTCATAATTTAAGATTTAATTGTTTAAAAATATATAACAACTAATCTTGAAATTTATTATGTAAACAAGAAACTATTTTTTTATAAAGGGTAAGATTAAGTAGAAATGCGCAGTCCAATTACTCGAATTATAATGATACCCCAAAACAATGGACTAAAATTCAAATAGTAAACTTAGTTTCTTCATTTTTAAATTTTCTTTCTGTCTTGATATTTACATAAATAGTTTAAAAACAATAAATATACAAAACAAAATATCCTGTTTGTTGTTATAAACAACATCATGGAAACAATAAAAGGTAAAAACATACTCGTTATCGGTGCTACCGGTGGCATTGGAAAAAATGTAGTGAAATTATTATGTGCTTCAGGTGCTAATTTATTCATTACAGGAAGAAACGAAAACTCATTACTGGATATTGCTGCTGAAAATAAAATAGCAATCCATTCAACATTTGCGGGTGATTTGACAAATGCAGAGCAGGTAAATCAATTGCATCAAAAATATTTTACAACGTTCAACGCCATCGATGTGATGATAAATGCTTCGGGTATTGGCATCATCAAATCAATGGAGAATTTATCTGAAGATGATTTCATGAAAACGTTGATGATTAATTTATTTTCTCCCTTCATGTTGATTAAAGCCTTTTTACCTGCTATGAAAGAAGCCAAAAAAGGATTGATTATTCATATTCCGGGAGTTTTGGGAAAAGTGCCCATGGCAGGTGCCGCAGCTTATAGCGCTAGTAAATACGGTTTAAACGGCATGATGCAAAGTATTCGTGAAGAGATTAAAAGAACGGATATCCGCATTACCAATATTTTTATGGGAGGTGTTGATTCCGCATTCTGGGACAATATCGACTTGCGTGTACAAAGAGACAAAATGATCAACAGCGAAGAGGCCGCAAAAGCGATTTGGTTTTTATGTCAGCAACCTGCAAGTGGTGTGATCAGTGAAATGGTATTGCAGCCATTCAATCACCAAGCTATTTAGAATTTATTGTCATCAACATCCTTGATGAATTTGATAACACCGCTCATGAAAACTTGTTGGTCGTCCCACATGCACATGTGACTTCCATTAGGGCAATACAAATAACGACCATGCTTAACTGCTTTACTTTGTGCTTCCATGGCTTCAGGATCCATGGTGTCAAATTTGGCTCCGACCATTAAAGTAGGAATTGTAATTTCTTTGAGTCTGTCTTTAATATCCCAATTCACCAAGCTTCCACCTACGCCAAATTCGGAAGGACCTTGCATCATAGTATAAATCTTACTATTCATGTGTTTGAATGTTCTGTTGATGGCTTCTGGCCATTCAGGCAAACGACACAAATGTTGGTTGTAAAAATTTGGCAAAAGTAATTCCATGTATTTCGGATTGCTATAATCTCCTTTGGCTTCAATTTCTCTGATTTGTTTTAATACATCAGGATTCATTTGTTTTGATAAAACATCATTAGCATATTTGCCATAATCAGGGCAACTTGCCATCATGTCGGCAACAATCATTCCCTTCATGTGATGTTGATATTTCAATGAATATTGCATGGCCAATAAACCTCCCCAAGAATTACCGAGCAAATAAAAATTAGTACTATCTGCATGAATGGCTTCACGAACTTGGTCAACTTCTTCCACAAATCTATCTAATGTCCAAAGTGAAGTATCATCGGGCTGGTCGCTGTAATAAGAACCGAGCTGATCGTATTCATAAAATTCAAAACCTTCTTGAGGAAAGAAGCTTTCGAAGCATTCCATGTATTCGTGAGTCGTGGCAGGCCCGCCGTGTAACAACAATATTTTTATTCTTGGATTATTGCCAAATCTTTTGGTCCATACTTTGAAAGTTCCTTTGTCTGTTTTAATAGGAATCATCTTCACTCCGGCAGTTTTCACACCTGTATCACCATGATTAAAATAATCCTTTACAGATACTGTTTTATTGTCAACTTTATTTTCAGAATTCTCTTTACAAGAGATTAAAAAAGTCAAAGCGATTAAAACGTATTTATACATAACAGTAAGTATTAGTTGATTTTTTTAAAAACTACTTTTTGTAAATTTTTTACTGAATAATTGGTAACCTCAGTGTTGATACTCAAGGTATCTGTTTTTTTACCGGAAGCGATTTCGAAAATTATATCATTGCCTATCCATTCGTAAGATGATGTTAACAGAATTCCTGAAGTTTCAAAATTTGAGTAAAGCTTATTGCCGAAAGTATAGTTCATTAGTCCAATGCCATCGCCTTCATCAGTGATGTAAATTCCTTTTTGTTTGTCAACAATTCGCAAACTATAATCTTTTGTAACCGGCATGGTGGCAGAGATGTATTCAGTTTTCCATTGCCAGATGCTGTCTTTGATGATTGTCTTAATGGTAAGCTCTGTAGGCACAGAATCCATAATTTTATTTTCTTTCCAGATTATGAGTGTTCCTTTCCATTTGCCATCGCTAATCTTAATTTGTTGTGCGTATGTATTCAGGCAAAGAAAAGTTAGCAGTATGGAAATGATTTTTTTCATATGCAATTATTTAATTCAAAATTAAAAAAGTAAAAATTCAAAAATATCTCTTTTTTACTTTTAAATTTTCACTTTTGAATTTGTACTAATTACTCCAATATTCAAAACCCAGCAATCTCGCCAGCTCTACTTTAGATTGACAAAGCTGGTATTCATATTGCAATTTACTGAAAGCCGCTTTTTCAACATTAGTGGCAGCCGCTGTTACATCCAAATAAGTAGCAACACCATTACGATATCTTGAAGCTGTTATTTGCTGGGCTTGCTTTGTAGCTTGCAATTGACTTTCTGTATTGGCAATTCTTTCAACTGCAGAATTGATATCCAGCAAGGTTTGATCTATATCTTTTTTATAATTGCTTAATAAAGTTGTTTGAGATAGTTGATATTGCTTAACCACACTTTCTTGAACTTTAATTTGCTGTTTTGTTTTTCCAAATCCATAAATCGGCAAACTGAAAGTTAAGCCGGCGAGATAATTGAAACGTATTTCATTTACATCAGGAACGTAACCGTTTTTGATACCTGTTGCTGCGTTTAATGATAATCTTGGTTTACTGTTCAACTTTGCTATATCAACATCTTTTTGTGAAGAGATAATTTTGTCTTTAGCCAATTTGAATTCAGGATTATTGGCTTCTGCAATCCCAATGTTTATGGTGCTCATATCCAAATCAAAGTCAAAAATGTCACCTTTAGATAATTTAGCGCCAGTTGTATATTCCAGTAAATTCAGTTGTTTGTTGAGATTGTTGATTAAATCAATTTTTTTATTTTGTTCTGCGTCTATGTTTGACTGTAAGTTTAAAACATCAATCTGCAACATATCGCCACTTTTCATTTTGTTTTCAGCCAGTTGTTTATTTTGTCTGAAATAATCGATGATGCTGTCTTGAATGACAATTGCTTTTTTGAAATAAACAATGTTGTAATAAATCGCAGCAATTTGATTCGCCAATTGATTTTTTGCCATTTTTACATTGTCTTTTGAAATTTCAATATCAGCTTTTGCTTTGTTGATATTAGATTTCAATCTGCCGAAATCGAGTAAAGTGTAAGTAGTTCCAACAGAAGCCGCAACATTATTTACTGGCGCAAATTGAATTTCATTTCCATTGATAGGAAAAGAAATTTTAGGCATGATGTAATTATAAGAAGTACTGAAGCTGATATCTGGTGTTTTGTTTAAGGATGTCAATGCTAATTTCTCTTCACCTGTTTTCACTGTATTTTCT
>CANHLV010000035.1 GCA_947461495.1 Chitinophagaceae bacterium | reverse complement strand
GGGTATGCTTCTTTTTTTAATTAAAATCAAATTGCAGATTACAAATCGCCCAAGACTGTCTTCAACCTTAAAACTGATGGTATCTTTTTTTGCTACTATTGATAGAGGTGAAAATTGACCCGAAATCTCACCTGTATTATTGTTTAAAGTAATCCAATCCGGTGCTTTCAACAATGAATAACTAAGTGGCAATTGATTAGAAAACTGTTGGGTGGTAAAATTGCTGCTGATGTTATAATAGTATGGCATTCCTGCTGTGATAGAATCGTCCGGCAAATTGATAAGCTGAGCGCGTTCTAGATCTATATATTTCAAAATTACTTGCATTGCTTTTTCTGTTACAGCATGTTGATTACCCGTTTCATCAAGATAATAACTGAATTCACCTCCGGTACCTGCTAATGCATTAACTACTGAATCCATATAGAAAAGATGCTGGAAAGAACCATTGAAACAACATGGATCATATCGGTTGTTTATTTGTAACATCTTTCTTGGAGGTGCCAAACAGGAAAGCGTGTACAAATCATGATAGTCAAGCAAGTTCCTGAATACCGGAGCATAATATTGCTCTCCGTCTCCGTTTGTATAATAATAATTTCTTACCGCAATTGGCCAAGACCCTGCAACAGGAAATGACATACTGATTGAAGAATCAATTGCCGGATAAACTGAACTTGTCCAACCTCCTCCTGATAATCCCATCATATAAATTGCAGCATAATTTTCTCTCCCCAATTGATTTAATCCTGCAATCAGCGGCCTGAAAAATAAGGCAAGTGGATAATTATAATATCCATCAGAGAATAAAGGATCATGCCTGTTACTTCCACATGAATAACCTAATCTTGGAATCATTTGATAATGCAACATGGGTACAGCTAAAACGGTGTACCCCTGTGCTATCAATGTCGGAATAGCCACACCATTGCCATTGCTACCTGCATTATTAATTACATCTTCAGCTATTGCTGTTCCGGCACAATGGCCAGCGTGATATACAAACAATTTTCCGTTACTATTATGTGGATGAAAAAGATACAATTTTGCTTTAGTTGGAAAATTATTTGAGTTGGTGTCTATGGTTACTACCATTTTGTCTATCGAATCAAGATTTCCTGAAGGATAAAGGATTCCTGTGTATGGAAATCCATTGAGGTAATCTATTTCCGAAACATTAGTAACTATCGAATCTGGCATGATCGTATATGGAAAACCGATTGGTCCAAAGATCCGTTTGATTAAAGTGTCTCTGTACTGTAGTGCATTGGCTGCAGTAATTTTGATATGACTCACCCGCTGTGCATTTGAACGAAACTGATTGAACAGCAAAATAAAAATTAAAAATAACCTTAATGTCGATTTAATAAGCTTCAATCTTTTTGTTAGTTTTTGAGGGGGCAATTAAGTTACAAGATAAAGATAATATGAAGTAATTTTCATAATATTTTATAAACAGATTTGTGTAAACTCTTAAAATACTGAAACCGGAAGTTATCTTTGCATTTATGCATTACGCCTCGGTTGAAAACATTTCCAAATCTTTTGGAATCAGAACACTTTTCAGAAACATCACCATCAATATAGAAGAAGGAGATAAAATTGCCCTAGTGGCCAGAAATGGTTCCGGGAAATCTACCCTAATGAAAATCATCGCGGGTTTCGACACTCCAGATTCAGGTACGGTATGGGTTCATAAAGACATTCGCACAGTAATGTTGCAACAGGATCACGATTTCAATCCTGCTCAAACCATATGGGACAATGTGCTTCGCTTAGATAATCCGGTAGTAAAAGTGGTGAAAGATTATGAAGAATTTCTTGAAAAAGGTTCTGATAATCATGATGAACTTGCAGAATTGATGAGCAGGCTTGATGATTTAAATGCCTGGACTTTTGAAAGCGACCTGAAGCAAATTTTAGGGAAATTGAATTTACACCAGCTCAATGAAAAAGTGGGTAATCTCAGTGGCGGTCAAAAAAAGCGTGTAGCACTGGCACAAGCCTTGATAGAATCTCAATTGCATGAAGGCAGGTGTTTGTTGATTTTGGATGAACCTACCAACCACCTAGATGTAGGCATGATCGAATGGCTTGAAGAATTTTTAAGTTCACAGAAAATCACACTCTTATTGGTTACGCATGACCGATATTTTCTGGATGCCGTTTGTAATGAAATCGTAGAAATAGACGAAGAAAAAGTATACGTTTATAAAGGAGATTATGATTATTTCTTGGAACAGAAAAGTCTGAGACTAGAAATTCAACAAAGCGAATTACAAAAAGATAAAAATATTTTCCGCAAAGAGCTGGAGTGGATGCGCAAGCAACCCAAAGCACGTACTACAAAAAGCAAAAGCCGTCAAGATGCGTTTGCGGAAGTTGAAGACCGTGTAAAACAACAAAAAGAGGTTGCCGAAGTAAGCTTACAAGTGAAAATGACCAGACTCGGCGGCAAGATTTTGGAAATGAAAAAAGTAAACAAAGCTTTTGGCGATCTAATCATCATGAAGGGCTTTGATTATACTTTCAAGAGAGGCGAACGCATTGGGGTGGTAGGAAAAAATGGTGTAGGTAAATCTACATTTTTGAAAATCGCTCTGCAACTGGAACAGCCCGATAGTGGAAAGATTAATCATGGCGATACCGTTGTTTTTGGAAATTTCAGTCAGGAAGGACTCATTTATAAAGAAGACAAGCGTGCTATTGAGTATGTAAAATCTATGGCTGAATTTTTCCCATTGGCAGATGGTTCTAAAATTTCTGCCAGTCAGTTTATGGAAAAATTTGGCTTTACCGGTGAACAACAATATACCTTACTGAGTAAATTAAGCGGTGGGGAAAAGAGAAGATTGCATTTGATGAGCGTGCTTTTCCTGAATCCTAATTTTCTGGTTTTGGATGAGCCTACCAATGATTTGGATTTACAAACGTTAAGAACATTGGAAGAATTTCTTTTAGAATATCCGGGATGTATCTTAATAGTGAGTCACGACCGTTATTTCATGGACAGAATGGTAGACCATTTATTTGCTTTTGAAGGCGAAGGCATCATCAGAGACTATCCTGGAAATTACACTCAATACAGAGAAGCCATGGCAAAAGGTTTGCTGGAAAAAAATCCACAGCAAATCATGAAAAACAATGAAGATCATAATGAATCTGTTTTAGTAAAAAATACACCTGTCACCTCAAATTCAGCGGCCCCCAAAAAGCTTTCCTTCAAAGAAAAATTCGAATTGGAAACGATTGAAAAAGAAATGCCCGAATTGAATAAAGAAAAGCAATTGCTGGAAGAAAAAATGAGTGGTAATCTCTCCTATGAAGAATTACAACAAGCCGCAGCTCGCATCAGTACTATCATTCAGCTTCTTGATGATAAAGAATTGCGTTGGTTGGAGCTTAGCGAAAAAACAACATGATGCGTTACTGATTAGAATCAAGCATTGCTTTGATGATCATTATTTAAAAATGAGAATTGCAACATTAGATTTGCCTTGTAAATTATTATTAACAAATTTTAAAAAACAAGGAGGATTTATGTCTACAAGAGCAATGATTAGAAATGGGGGAACTTTACCCACAGTATTTGAAGATTTTTTCAAACCGTGGAATGAATGGTTTGACAATAACAATTCGTTATTAGGCAGAACATTGAATGTACCTGCAGTTAACATCACTGAAACCAAAGATGAATACAAGTTGGCATTTGCTGTACCAGGAATGAAGAAAGATGATTTTTTCATTAATGTGGAGGGCAATATGTTAACCGTCAGTTCTGAAAAAGAGGAATCCAAAACAGAGAAAGAGCACCAATACACACGGAAAGAGTACAATTATTCTTCTTTCAGCAGAAGTTTTTCTTTGCCAGATGAGGTGAGTAAGGATAATATTCAAGCCACTTATACGGATGGTGTTCTGTCATTGATGCTTCCCAAAAAAGAAGAAGCCAAAAAAATGATGACAAAAAGCATAACGGTTAAATAATAATTATCGCTCTTGAAGTAACAGCTCACCCATTTTTGTGTGGGCTGTTTTTTTTGTAGGAATGACCAGAAATTTTATACAGACTGATTTTCGTCAGTTTTTTAAGAAATGGTTATTTTACCTTACAGTTCAAAATAAGTAAATGGTGAATAATATTATAAGTATTTCTACTTATCCTTCAAAAGAAGTAATAATGAAAAACACAATCAGCAAGCAACTTTTATACGAGGCCGAAACTTGGAAACGAAGTATAGTTTTTATGCAGACTGAACTTGTATTCAAGAAAAACAGAATTGCACAAATTCTAATGGAAATGCCCGATAGATCGATGCTTGATCCCATTGAACATTATCAACATCTTTTTATTGAACTAGAAAAATCTCTTCATCTATTTAGATTAGATATTACTTCACAGATAGAGCTGATTAAAAAAAATCATGAAGTTTCATTACATCAGTTACAAGAAAAATTAATGAAACAAAAAAAATTAAGAATAGAAATTGGAATGGTGGAAAAACTTTTTAATAAAATGAAATTCGAGTTTAATCAATCCTTCTCAACAAAACTTACAAAAAAAATTAAGGAATGATCAATTGATCATTCCTTCTAGTTTTTTATCATTCATGATAGTAATATGGCCATCTTTGATATCAATTAATTTTTCATTTTTAAAATCACTCAAAGTCCTGATAAGCGATTCAGTAGCAGTGCCGGCAATATTGGCCAGATTTTCTCTGCTGATATCAATTCTAAAATTTTCAGGATTATTATTGACATGATACTTGTTCTTAAGTGCCATCAAGGCGTCTGCTACTTTTTTTCTAAGTGAGTTATAAGCCAAGTTTAGCAAATGATGTTCTTTATCAGCTATATTTTTTGCGAGGAGGTTGATAAATTTTTGAGCCACTTCTTTACTGTTACTCAATAGATCTTCGAATTCTTTTTTTGGAATGATTGCAATTTCACAATCATCTATGGCTTCTGCGGTTTCTTTGTAAGTACCGCCTTGCAACAAAGCTATATGTCCTAGGAAATCACCTGCGGAATATAAATCTGTAACCAGTTCTTTGCCATCATCATTTGATTTGAATGTTTTTATTTTTCCACTAAGCACATAATACAATTGAGTAGGATGATTACCTTCTTTGTAAATGACCTGTTTTTTCTTGTATGTATTTGTACTTCTGTTTTCAACCATCGATTTCATCATATCACCTCCTGAACTTTCAAGAATTAGCTGATGTATGCCATTCATATCTTTAGAAAATTCTTTTTTGAGCAGGTCTACTTTTTTAAGGCGGGTATCAATGGCGCTAAGTAATTCAGTGGCATCAAAAGGTTTGGTGATATAATCATCTGCTCCCAGATCCATACCTTTTCTCAGATCATTTCGTTCAGTCTTGGCTGTTAGAAAAATGAATGGTGTGTTTTTTATCTCTTCTTGTTTTTGAATAGCATGCAATACACCATATCCATCAAGTTGTGGCATCATGATATCGCAGATTATCAAATCCGGTTTTACATCAATTGCTTTTTCAACGCCGGCTTTTCCATTTGGAGCAGTATATACATTATACATGGAAAGTTCGAGAATTTCTGCAGTATTTTCTCTTATTTCATCATTGTCTTCAATTAATAAAATTGTTTTCATGTGTGTAGTTTTTAAAAGTTAAGAAATGATAGTATGATTAGTAATAATGTTATTGTTATTAAAGGATCCTCCGGAAGAAATTAATTGACATCTAAAAGTGATGGCGTGAAAACAATCGTAAATGATGTTCCTTTATTAATTTCGGATTCATACGATATCCTTCCCTGCATTCTTTCAACATATTTAGAAACTATATGCAAACCTAAGCCTGTACCTTGTACATTAACAGCATTTGAACCCCGAAAGAATCTGTCCATTAGATGTTCTTGGTCATCTTTTGTTATTCCAATGCCATTATCAACGACCTTAATTACAAATTCATCATCATGATAACTGCTCGTTATGATAATCATTGAATTCTCGTAAGAAAATTTAATTGCATTTGATAACAGATTAAGAATAATATTTTTTAATAAGGAATTATCCAGCTCAATCATTTCTGAACCCTCATGAGTATAATCAATTTTTTGACCCTTCTTCAATAAGGGATTCAAATCTGTGACGATAGTTTCAATTAGTTTTTTTATATTGAAATTAGAAACGTGCAACACCAATTTACCTTCTTCAATTTTTCCGACACTTAGAAATTCGTTAAGTATATTGGTGAGATTATTCACCGAAGAGATAATTCTGCTGATGTGTTTTTCTCTTTTTTGCTGCTCGGAACATTCTGTATATTTTTCAATAAGGTAGGCGGAAGAAAGTATCGTGCTTAACGGTGTTCTGAATTCATGAGAAGCCATAGATACAAATCGGCTTTTCATTTCTCCCAATTTCTTTTCTTTGTTCAGTGCTTCGAGCAAATTGATTTCTGCTTTTTTTCGATCAGAAATATCTATGGCAACACCCATAAACCCAATAATTTTATTTTTTTTATTTTTTATTGGAGTAATTGTAAGTGAAACAGGTATTTCTTCTTTATGCTTATTCACAAAAAAACATTCCAAATTATTAATCTCGTTCCTCAACGCTTTTTGTTTGATTACATCAAAATCATTGGTAGTAACAATTTTATGTTGTTTAAATAATTCCTCTCTGCAAACTTCAATTTCAATTGAACGGTGAAACAAGGTTGGGTTATGTTTTTTAACCACTTCAGCAGCCTCATAGCCAGTAAGTCGGATGGCTTCCGGATTAAAAAACTGAATCAATCCATTTTCATTCATGGCATATAGCATAACCCGAGCATTGTCTAAAATGGCTTTTTGATTGGCAAGTGTAATGGCGTGTTTTTCATTCAGTAACTCTAAAACACTCAGGGTACGGGTTAATTCTTTTGTTCTGTTTTGAACGTTTAATTCAAGATCATTGTTAAGATGAGTAATTTCATTTTTATCATTTAATCGCTGAGTATTGTCTGTAATAAATGCAAATGCAAATTTTTCACCATTCGATTCATAATTGTTTAAACTTACTTCAACCGAAAATTCGGTTCCGTCTTTTTTCTTTCCAAATAACTCAAGACCAACTCCCATAGGCCTTGATATAGGATTTCTATTAAAAGCGTCACGATGTTGTACATGTTGATGATGAAATCTGTCCGGAATCAACAGTTCAATTTTCTTTCCATTCAATTCGTTTTCTTCATACCCAAATAATGTCAATAAAAAAGGATTGGTATTAATAATCTCACCGCTTTTATTAACAACCATTATTCCTATAGATGCATTTTTGAAAAATGCTTCGTATGGATTTGAAATGTGAAAGTCTTGGTAAGCCTGTTTAATCATAAGTAATATTTAATTCCTATTACTCCTACAATAATAGCGTGAAAATAGTTTTTTAAAGTCAAAAAGCACATCAAAGCGAGGGATGATACTTATCAGTGTTTCACGTGTTGAAAAACAGCATAGGTGTGTAAAGAAAAGTGGGCTGTGCTTTTGGAGATGCTAATATAATATCATTTTATGCCAAATCGAATAAGATTTTAGTTGAATATTTTCTAATACCATATGCTTACCTCTTCCGATTCATAGATATTTGATGTTTTTTACAATTTATACCGATTGGATAATTGTAATGATACACTTAAATCAACACGAATAATTATTACCAATTTTTGCAAAAAAATCGCTCATCATTTGAATGATGAGCGATTAACATGAATCTATTCAATATTATTATTTGTCCTTTCCTAATTTAATCATGATACCACCACCCAATCCAAATTGGTAGATAGAAGAATTTGTAGTAACGGCAGCACCTGAACCTCCTGTGCCAATGTACAATCCACCTCCAACTGATTGTACTGCAGATTGTACCTGAGCCTGGAATTTGATGCCAACTTGTTTCGTTGCCCAAATATTCATACCTGTTTTAAAACCCCAGCCAAATTTAGTAATGGTACCGGAATTGTTATTATCTGGATTCTTGTAACTGAATACCACTAAACCAGCTTGAGCACCAACATAGGGCTCAATCTTTTCATTTTTCATGTCGAAATAACGATTACCACCCAACATGATATAATTAGTCCCTAACTTGAAATCTGTATGTTGATCACCATTTTTATAATAATACATATCTGCACTGGAATTTAATCTTTGGTACGATAGTTCAATTCCATAATCATCATCAGCCATATACTCCAAACCACCACCAAATTGGAATCCATCCATTATTGTTCCTCTATAATAATCATTGTAATCAAAACGAGAGTCAATTCTATCCTTAAATGAATAGGCTCCATATGTATTAATTCTTATCCCCTGTGAAAATGAGCTGACTGAAATCATGCTCATTAGTAAAAAAACAAAACCTTTTTTCATATTGATTATTTTTAATTAGGATGTAAAGTAAAGCAAACAAATTAAATAACAAAAATCATTAGAATCTGAATCCAATTTGTATCAAATATCTAAAATTGAAACTGGTTACTCCACTGCTCGATGTTTTTCCAAAATCATCTGGAATTACAAAATCGTAACCCGGTAATTTGTCAGCAATTGCATTGTTTATTTTGGCGATCAACGCTAATTTATCTGGACTAGGCAATTCGGTGTCGAAGCCGGTTTTTAGAGTATAAGCAGCTACACCCGGACCCATGAGTACAAAGTCGAGAGAAAGACGATTCCACAAAACAAATTGATAGCCTAATTCTGCACCAAACGTATGTATGTTAAGTGCAATATCGGTATTAATGCTACCACTTGTAGTTGAAGTGTTTAGTGCCCAAGTGTTTTTCTTTTGAAAAGAATTGAATGAATAATAAGGAGCCAGATAAACGCCTCTTGGGGCATTGTATTTATTTTCTTTTCCTAGATAAAATCTGTATTCTACAGCCGCATGGAATCCAGCATTTTTATTGCTGCCGATAACACTCATAGAATCAGAGCTAATACCCGTAAATTTTGGAAGAGAGGTTGTTCCTACATTTATCGAAAGGCTACGTTTTTTATTTAGAACTCTTTCATATCCTAAAATATGTACATTCTTTCCAAAAATAAATGGATTGGTAATGTTGTATTTAATCGTGTTTTTAAACTCTTTTTTGACTTTCTCCTGAGCATTTGCTGTTGTAACAAAAAACAACAATAGGAAAAACAAGGCTTGTTTCATTTTCATTATAAGTAATTAATTGGTAATTCTTGAAATTAAAGAAAAATTTTGATTACATAGCTGTAAACATAAATCTCATTGGCAAAATCAGTATTTTATAGGCATTCAATTGCCAATTAAGTACTCCCATGCCTTGACAAAACTATCAGCTGCTCCTCCTGCATTATTTTTAGGCACATAAGCATCCAAACAAGTTACATTATGATCCGGAAATAATACACTGGTTGCAGGTGTGGCCGTTGTTGTTAATGTATGACTGTTTGAATAAGGAGGAAGATTGGAATCGATACTCACAGCGGGTCCGGCAAATCCCATTTCAGCTAATTGTGTTTGTACATTTGCATAACTGAACAGCTGGTCCCCGATGCCGTTTATTGAAAATAATCTGGAAACATCAGTGGCTCCGGGTTGAGTAACCCAATCGGCACTTCTTGCTAAAGTGGTATTCCAATCAATTGAAGAAAAGCTAATGGCTCTTTCCACACTCACTTGTTTTGAAATGTATAACGCATGTCCGCCACCTTGTGAATGACCGGCAATTACTATTTTACTCCACACAACATCATTGTTTGAAATGAATTGTCCCCAGTTATGAAGCGTATCTTGTTGTTGTAAATAAAATAATAAATCATACAATCTTCTTTGGATACAATTTGGGAAATTGACATTTACACCTGTTGACTGATCTGTACCATCAAAAATTTCCTGACGACATTTTCCAAATTGAGTATTATCAGAACTTGTAGCAGCTGCTGTATACAAATCGCTGCTATTGGGGTACATCAACCCAATGGCATGATAACCCAATGACGCTGCTTTTTTTACAATCAATTTATAAAATTGAGGAGAACCTGTAGTTCCGGGAAGGAAAATGAAAAGTTTATTTTTTAAAGGGAAAGTATCTACATAAATATAATGCTGATTATTAAAGCTTGTAACCAAAGGATTCACTATAGATGGTGTAATGAATCTTTCAAAAACTATTGCTGGATTATTGTTGTTGCCATTACCATTACCATTGCCGTTGCCATTTCCTGAATTGTCTACAGGTGTTTTTTTGCAAGAAAACAAAAGGATAATAAAGCTGAGATAAAGTAAATTTTTCATTCTGTAAATTTAAATCAAAAAGTAAAAGTAAAAATTAAAAACTGGTTGGAGCTCTTTAACCCAGCTTTTGCAGTTGAAATCTATTACAAGAAAAAAATGCTGCAAAGACAAGCATTTGCTTGATATTTTGATCTCAACATAATTCATTATGCTTTCGTCCAAAATATCGGCTCAAACACCCGTCTTTATTGCCTTTTTTCCTTTCATCACGATTCCAACT
>CANHLV010000034.1 GCA_947461495.1 Chitinophagaceae bacterium | reverse complement strand
CAACATTATAATGTGATTTTGTTATCAAATTTATACTTTTTATGTAATAAAACAACATAAATCTTATTATAGTGTGATTTTTGTGTTTATTAATTAGTAGTAAATAAAAAGTAATTTTTACTTCCGGAACAACCTTCTTTAAATTTTTCATTATAGTTTGCAGTGCTGCATTAATGTTAGCTTTTGAAGTTTCAAAATCTTCAAGCGGTAAATAAGTCAAGTTAAAACGATTGTGTCTTTTTATGGAATCTGATTCCATATTTTTCCATATTATCTAATTAAGAGTCAAAAGATTGCAAAAGAGAAAATCTGAATTTGTTTGCAAAAATCTTTGACTTGTTTTTTTGTCAGCTGAATTTTGCAAAGTGTCCTATTTATCAATATCATTTTCAAACTTTTCTATTTCTCTAATTAATGGCAAATTCGAGGCGAAATCTGCTAAATCCTTCTCTTCGTATTAGTAAAACTATGTTTTGAATCTCCGTTTGTAATTTTTGAAACAAAATTTCAATTCTTGAATCTTTACCATCTTTTAGAGAATTTAAATCGACTGGTAATGATATCATTTTAAAATTTGATTAGAATGATAATTTTGGAAGAATGATGTTGTAACTCATAAACTCATTTTTAAAATTCTCTTTCTAAAAAATTAAATATTCTCTCCTCTACATTTTCGTTTACTTATTTCCGTTAGTCATCATTTTCCTCTCCAAAATTTTTCCCTCATGCAAACAAACGCAAACAAATGCACATCATAATATTTCTCTTGCACTCCTTTGCCCGGGATTGCACAAAATATTTTTTTGTTTTTTTAATAATTTTTTTATCTTCGTAAAAGCAATGTTTACAAGGGTTTCAGAGGACACGTTATACATATAAATAGGATCCTATGCAACATAACGGCAACAGTGCTACACAACAAAGTTCTTTCTTGCGTTTGAATCAGATTGAAGAAAAGAGTAGATTTTTCTGAGATGTTGACCCCATAAAATTTTAACGTCAACGCATAGACGCTATGCATTTTGCAGTGTAAATATTAGCAACATTTACGGCCCACACCACTCATCTTCCCACTCAATTCAAATTAACCTTCCTGCCTCCAAACTGTTCTGCAAGAGATTCATGACATGTAAACACAATCACTTGTCTTGTTTGTGCATATTCATTTAAACAATTAACAGTATTCGCTTGTCTTCCGCTATCCATGTCCGTCATCGGGTCATCCATAATTAAAAATCCTTCGCGGTTTTCAAGGAAATAATCGGCCATACTTAAACGAAGTGCCATACCCAACAAACCGGAAGTGCCTTGCGACAACATGCTGAGTTTTAATGGGACATTATTTTGTTGTTGAATAGATTCTGGCAACGATTTATCAATATTGAAATCCGCATATTTGCCGCCGCTGAGCAATGAAAGATAATGACGCATTTTGTTGTGATAGCCGTGATAAGGGTTTACTGCTCCGCGGCTGGTAATTTCTTCGAGTTTTTCTTTGACTTTTATGATCGCTTTTGCTTCGGCAATCTTCTGATTTTTTTCGGCGATGAGAATGCTGATTTGATCTTCATATTCGGCAGTTGAAATATCATCACTTTGATTTTCAAGTTCTTTTTTAGTAAGTTCCAAATTCATAAGTTGATCCTTAAAAAGAATTTCCTCTCCAGATTTAGTATCATAATTTGATATCAATTCATTAAGTTCAACGCTTGGGTCCAACAATTCAGAAAGTGTTTTCAGTTGGTCTGCCAATTTGTGTATTTCATTCTTTTTTTCAAACTTATTATCATCAAGACTTTCGATACTTTGATACTTACGAATAAAATCATCAATAAGATTTTGAGTTTCTAAATATTTAGCTCTCGAAGCACTTTCTTTATTTACTGCTTCTTGAAATAATCCTCTAAGGATTTCCACGTTTCTTGTTGCAGGCATTTTTTGTATTGTTTCGGCTTTTGTTTTTATACCTTCTAATGTTTCATTTCCTAGTAAGGCGTTAATCTGTAGACTTCTATTATTTATTTGCGTGGAATATTCTGACCACGCTTTGTGTGAATCATAAAGAGCTGTCATAGAATCGATTCCGTATTTTAGCACTATGTCATTTTGGACTTGTTTTACTTTTTCTAATTCCTGCTCACATGCTTTCAAGTCATCTGCATCGGCAATAACTTTAATCTGAAGTTCATGTGACTTCAATTCAAACCCACCTTCTGCTTTGAATACATATGGTGCAGCGGTAAACAAATCAACCAGAGTCTTAGGAGTATTTCCATTGGTAACATCAACACTTATGTTGTTAATCGAAACCACTTCAACATTGAAAGATTGCAATTTTTTAAGCACTTCGAATTTGGCTGATTGTTGTTTTAATCGCTCATGTGCTACTTTGATGGGATCCTTGTCTTCATCTTTAATATGCACTTGTTTATTTTGTTTGTCCTTCAAATCCTTAATTTCTTCATTCAGCAGTTTTATTTTTTCATAATTTTTAAGCAAACTTTCGCCATTATTTTTTAAATCTGCGTTTCTTAATTCTTCTTGAATTTCTTTTTTCGTTTTTTCGTCATTTTCGAAGTTGATTTGCAATAGTTTTATTTGTGAAATTGCCGTGTTCCAATCGTTATAATTTTTTTCTATTTCACTGTATTTACCCTCTGCTATTTTTTTCTCATTAAGAATATTTACGCTTCTCCTATAATCTTTGATGTGGTCTCTGTGAATATCTAAAAAAGATTTTACTTCTTGATTATACTTTTGAGTCAATGCGTCAATGTCAGCTATCGCTTTATCATATTCAATATCATGATTTTTTCTAGTCGTGCATTTTTGTTCCAGTTCATGTATTTTATAATCCAATTCGAGAATTTCTCCAATATTTTTTTTGTGAGGATTATCATAAGATCCTCTGCCATTGACGACTTGAGGTGTATTTTTTTCCAAATCCCAATTGTCTTTCAATTCAATAAGTTGCTCATCGATTTGTCTCTGAATGTCTTCGGGCGCCATACCGGCATTGTTGATGATGGAGTTTTGAAGCAAAGAATCGAGTGTTTTGGAAACTTGTTTGTCTTCTTGAATAATGTTGTGTGTAAACGAAAGCTTGGCTTGGCCGGTGAACATCACGTTTTCCCAAACCAATTTATTTTGAATCAGCATTTCGTCCATTCTGTTTTGAACTTCCTCAGCATCCGTTATCGGTGCTTCATTTTTTTTATTGAGAGAACTATGTTTCGTTTTTCCCCATTGCTTTTTTAAAATATAAGTTTGATGTTGATATTCAAATTCAAGGTCTACTGCAACAATATCTCCGCCACTGGCAGGCAGCAAATTTTCAAGCAGTGTTTTTTCTTTTGCTGGAGTCTGTTTTGTAGTTTCAAACAACACCATAATCAGTGCTTTAATCATGGTACTTTTTCCAGCTTCATTATCACCGAAAACAACATTAAGTCCACTTTCAAATTGAAAAGTTTTATTTATAATCCCTGCAAAAGGATGCAATGTGATTTTTTTAATTTTCATTTTTCTAAATTTTTGTTCTTCAACTTATTATTTTGATACGGTAGTTTGTTCTAAAATTTCGAACGCTTTTTGTAATGCCAGTCCTTCAGGATCTTCTTGCAGCAATTCACTGAGTAAAAGATGTGGTAATGAGGCATTGGGATATTTCTGGTTTATCAATGCAAAATCGATTTTTTTAGAAACATTATTTTTGACATCCAACGTAAGAAACTCTTCTTCATTTTTTTTAATCATTTCATTCAATCTAACTTGTTGGTCTTCGTCGAGCCTTCCATTTATATTCAATCTTAAAGCAGTTTTTGATTTTTGGAACGCATCTAGTTCCCTTTGCATAGCATCAATATCTAAATTGTTGTTTACATTAAAATCCAGTTCCTTAATCTTGATTTCAGATGGTTTGAATTTTTTTGCTTTTACGTTTTTACGTTCGTCTAATTCAATCTCCCATGCATTACCATCATGTTTGAACTTCCACGAATCGGGCATATGTGTACCAGACATGAATAACCTGGGATTATCATTAAGTATTTCATTGGTGGGATATGGAACATGAATATGTCCAAGCAACCATAGATCCAAACCACAAGTCTCAAGCTCTTGTTTGGTCATGTTAAAATATCTATCAGCATTATCAAGTCCAAGACCAGTCACATTTCCATGTGCAATACCGATATTGATTGTTTCTTTTTTCTTTTCAGCATCATGTACCCATCCAATCATGTTGATTTCGGAATGTTTCGAACGACAGCAGGCGGGAAAAAAATTGACTGTGTGTTCTCCTAATTGATGGTCAAATATTTCATAATCTTTCAAGACCACGATTTTCTCATGGTCGACAACACAATCGTTAAACTTAGACCATAAAGATTTATCTGCAGTATCATAAAAGTCATGGTTGCCAGGTATGATGACGACTAGTTCTCCAGTAAATTTTTCTAGAATAGCCGCTATTTCTTCTATTTTGTTTTTTTGAATACTTGTCTTATCGAAAAGGTCACCGCCAATAATGAAATAATTCATTTTTTGCTCATTGGCATATTCCACCATTTTTTCAAATGATTTTACACGCTCTTGAAGTAACTCTTGTTTAGCTTTCGGAAATGAATTATAGGAAATACCGAAATGATTATCTGCGGTAAATAGAATTTTAATAGCCATAGTTTCTGTATTTTTTGGTACTCTTAATTGAAAAGCAAACTTAGTAACTGAAATTGCAATCTATTTACAATTTGGAATTTAATTTGACAAATTGCAGAAAGATTTTGGGATTAGCTTGAAAGAGATAGATAGATAACTAAACCCCAATTTCTAATTCCTTTTTTTTACTTTCTTTTATAAATCACAAATGCACGATTTGTAATTAGTGTTTCTTAGAGTCTATGTATCTTTTTGGAAACATAATATGATATAAAAACTTAAATTTATTGTTTGGGTTCCATTTTTTTGGGGCGATTAGATTTTAATCAGTTGATTTAAGCATTAATTTATTGAAGCATCTTTTTGAATAAAAATTAAATTAATTCAAAATAAAAAATTAATTTTAACACCTTAATAATTAAAAAAACAGAAATCATGAAATTATCTTATTTCTTCGCCTTGATTACATTAGGCACAATTACATTTGTTTCCTGCAAAAAGGATACTCCCGTTACTCCTGCCGGACCAGGTGTTTCCGCATTAAATTGTTCCGGAACTACATTTTCAGCAACTGCCAATCCAGGTGTAGCCTACAATGGAACTGCAACAGTTCCTTACACTGGAGGGAACTCAACTGCTTACGCAGCAGGAACAGCTATTTCTTCAACTGGAGTAAGCGGGTTGACTGCAACACTTACAGCTGGAACTTTGGCAAATGGAGCAGGTAACCTTACTTATACCATCACAGGAACGCCTTCTACAACTGGAAACGCCAATTTTGCAATTTCTTTTGGTGGACAAACTTGCTCAATGACTTTGACAGTACAGCAACTTTATGTTGGCAAATGGGCTTATCAGTATATTCGTGACTCTATCTACAACTGGAGTCAAGCTGTTTACAACAACACTTTTGTGCTTGATTCTGTAAGAACACCTCAAGATTTAAGAACTAGTATTGGTTACTTCCAATTTAATAGCAACAATACTTACAAATGGCAAACAACTACAGCTGCAACCTCATACACAGGTGCATATTCAACAGCTACTAACAATGGGTTTGGTTATGGAACAACGTTAAAATGCTTGGGCATTTCTACTGCAGCTCCTCCTAATGATACTACCTCTTTTTACATTTACACGTTGACAACTCCTAATATGACTTTGAACAGAACATATGGTGCTCTCAATGGAAATGGTGACACAATTGTAATTGATAGATATTACGAATTGTTGAAACAACCATAATTACAC
This sequence comes from Chitinophagaceae bacterium, assembly GCA_947461495.1. GTDB lineage: Bacteria > Bacteroidota > Bacteroidia > Chitinophagales > Chitinophagaceae > Ferruginibacter. The sequence goes on along the minus strand of CANHLV010000034.1, from coordinate 4,679 downwards.
TTACTAATAAAATTATATAAGGCCACTTCAATAGTGGCCTTTTTTTATAATTATATTCAAAAGAATATGAGAAAAATAAATTGACTCCTAATGTGTTCTAATACCGATTAGATCTCAGTAATGGTCAAATGAAATTGTTTCAAACAGCTATCACATATCGAGATATTAGAAGAGGTCGGCATTATACTAGGGAATTTTAGACTTAATTTTAATTAAAATTGGTATAAACCACCTTTTTGTTTTTTATAGAGTTGCAATGCAATCAATAAATTTATTTGTATTTCAGATATTTTTTTTCGGTAACAACATTTTTATTTTATAATAAAATATATTGTCATTGTTATTATATACTTTAATCTATTATAATCGAATCGCCACTTATGAATATTAATAAAACTAAAATCATTGTTTTCATGATTTATTTTGTTTCGGTGATGGCTCTCGTTGTGCTTTTTTCAAATTCTTACCATAATTTAAAAAAAACTGATTCCGAAATTGAAAAACTAGATAACGTAATTAATGAATTGTTTCATCTTGAAAATATAGATGCAAACATTAATGAAACAGAAAACAATCAATCTGAATATTTAAAATCAGGAAACAATAATTTTCTGATTGCTTTTAATGCTGCACTGCTTAATTTAAAAAGAGACACTTTGATTAATAATCATGTTTATTATGCAAGGGAGATTTTAATGAAAAGAATTGATTTAAATAAAATGATACATCAAAAGTTGTTTTATGCCGATAGTATCATTAATACAAAAAAATCGAAAGGAATCAATGAATCGTCCAATACTTCTGTGTTAATTAATCAGCGCAAATTAATGTTCAGCATCACCAATCAATTGAATATTTTAAAAAAATATCAACTTGAAAATATAAATAATTTCAAAAGGAATAATGACAAATTGAATCTTGATAGAGTTATCAATAATTTATTGATTTTGTTGATTTTGGTTTTTACATCCATCATTACCTATTTCATCATCAATAAAGGTTTTAAAGAACATTTTAAAAAAGAAAAAGAATTAAAATACAACACAGCGCTGCTGAGCAATTTATACGACCCTGTAATCACTACAGATTTGAATTATCATATTACTTCTTGGAATGAAAATGCTGAAAAATTATTTGGTTACACTGAAAAAGAAGTCATTGGCAAGCGATTGAAAGAAGTGTTGAGATCAAAGTCTTCGTCGTTCAGCATAGATGAATTAAGAGATATTATAGCAGTAAATAAAAGATGGAATGGAGATCTTACGTATTTAAGTAAAGAAAATAACTTAATATATGCCAATGTCTCTACTTCGCTTGTTTTTGATGAAAATGATGAAAATATAGGTACTGTTTCCATTATCAGAGATATTACGAAAACAAAATTAGCCGAAAGCAAGCTGCAGCTGTTATCAGAAAACCTTGAAGCAGAAATTAATAAAAAAATAAAAGAACTATCAATTGTTTTTGAAAGAACTACTGATGCATTCATAGCTTTTGATACCAACCTGAATTATACATTTGTCAATGAAAAAGCAGCAACATTACACCAACAATCCATTAATGAGATGGTTGGTAAAAACATACTTGATAACACGCCACATATTTCAAGTCCTGAATTTTATGAAGCATTGAAATATTGTCTTAGTACAAAAAAAGAAATGCATATTGAACTAGAATACGCATTAAAAGAAAAATGGTTTGAAAACTGGATATATCCTGATGAAAATGGAGTTTCTGTTTTTTATCGCGAAATCACTTCTAGAAAAAAGACAGAAAAAGAATTAAAAAATGGAAAGGTTATACTTGAGCAATTAAATTACAGATTTGAACTCATTTTAAAAGGAACAAATGATGCTATCTGGGATTGGAATTTAGAAACGAATGAGATTTGGGGTAATGACAAGTATAATGAATTATTGAAAAACAAACCTATTGACCAATCAAACTATGAATATTTTATTGAACGCATGCATCCTGATGATTTAACGACAGGATTTGAAAAAATGAATACAATTTTTGCTGAAAAGAAATCTGTAATGATTTCGGAATACAAATTTTTAAACCCGGAAAACAATTGGATCCATTTATTCAACAGACAAACAATTTTATACAATGCTGAAGGTAAACCTTATAGAATATTAGGAGCTATACAAGACATTTCTGAACAGAAAAAAATTCAGGGACAAATTATACATGAAAAAGAATTGTCGGATGTACTGATCAACAGCCTGCCTGGTGTTTTTTATATGTTTAACAAGAATGGAAAATTTTTAAGATGGAATAAAAATTTGCTTGAGATTACAGGTAATACGGATGAGAAAATGAAAAATGAATTAACTCCTGTTGATTTTGTACCTGAAGAACAAAGAGCATTATTTTCTGAAAAAATTGAAAATGTTTTCAAAACAGGAATTGACAGTGTAGAAGGAGAATTACTGGTTAAAAACAATGAACGAATTCCTTACTATTTTACAGGCATATTTATAAAATATAATGGCGAAGATTGCATGATGGGGGTTGGTATTGATATTGCCGATAAAATAAAAACGCAAAAAGAACTACGTGAGCTAGCTACCCATCTGCAAAATATTAGAGAAGAGGAAAGATCCAGAATAGCCAGAGAAATTCATGATGAGCTGGGGCAACAACTTACCGGATTAAAAATGGAAATTTCATGGTTGAAAAAGAAATTGAATTACGACAATATAGAAATAAGCAAAAAACTAAACGATTCGGTAAATCTGATAGATGAGATGGTAAAATCTGTAAGAAGAATTGCTACACAATTAAGGCCGAGTATGCTGGATGATTTGGGCCTCATTGCAGCATTAGAGTGGCAATCAGATGAATTTCAAAAAAGGTTTAATATTAAATCAGAGATTAAAAACTCAATTGGCAACTTATTATTGAGTCATGAAAAATCAACGGCAATTTTTAGAATATATCAGGAATGTTTGACTAATATTTTAAGGCATTCTGATGCAACTGAGGTTCATACAAACATTTATCATTTGAAAGATTTTTTAGTGATGAGCATAAAGGATAATGGAGTTGGCTTTGATGAAATGATTGTAAATAAGAAAAAATCATTGGGAATATTGGGGATGAAAGAAAGAACTATAATGCTTGGAGGTAGCTATCACATCAGCAGTAAAAAAAATGAAGGTGTTACAGTATTGGTTAAATTGCCTTTAGATGTATAATTTTGCATCATTTTGATATGATACTAGTAATAGTGAAATGAAATTATCGAAATTTGCTAACACTAGGGGATCATACCAGAAATTATTAGAATAATATATACTTCAAATTGGCATAACATGATAAGGATATTAATTGCAGATGATCATGCCATAGTAAGAAAGGGCATACATCAGATTTTAAAAGAAGGATTCCCTAATGCCATAATTGGTGAAGCTGCAGATGCAGAATCTATGATTAGTAAAGTCATCGAATCAACTTGGGATGTTGTTATCAGTGATTTATCCATGCCTGGTAGAAGCGGGTTGGAAGCGATACCACAAATAAAGCAAATCAATTCGAAATTACCTGTATTGATAATGAGTATTCATCCTGAAGATCACTATGCATTAAGGGTTTTAAAAGCAGGAGGTGCGGGCTATCTCAGTAAAGATCTGGCACCTGATGAATTGGTTACTGCAGTAAAAAGAGTGCTAACCGGAAGAAAATACATTACTGCAGAAGTAGCAGAAAAACTGGCTGCCTTAGTTGACAATGACGATTCAAAACCATTGCATCAAATGTTATCCGATCGGGAATTTACTGTTTTGAAGTTATTGGGGAGTGGAAAATCGCTTTCTGAGATTGCAGAATCAATGATTCTTTCAATTAATACTGTAAGCACATATCGTTCAAGAATTTTAGTTAAAATGAATTTGAAAAACAATACAGATATTACCTTGTATTGTATTGAAAATAAGCTGATGTAATTTTTCTATGCAAGAATTATTTTCTTAAATTATTGAGCCATTTTTTAATAAATTATTTTTAGCAAAGAAAAAATATTTTATTAAAAATTGAGAGATGTGAAGGGCTAAATTAATTCTTACATTTGCATTTCGAATTTTTCCTTACAATCAAATACCCGATATAATATTTCCATGATTCATAATTTCAATGCCGGACCTTCCATTTTGCCTAAAGAAATATTCCAGCAAGCTGCAGAAGCAGTAATTGAATACAATAATTCCGGATTATCGATTTTAGAGATGGGACATCGTACTCCTGCATTCACAGCTATCATGGAAGAAGCTCGTTCGTTGATAAAAGAATTGATGAATCTTGATGATGACCACAAGGTACTTTTTCTTCATGGAGGAGCTTCTACACAGTTTATGCAAGTACCAATGAATCTGCTTGATCCTAAAGATACTGCCGCATATGCCGATACAGGAGTATGGAGCAGTAAAGCCATTAAAGAAGCAAAACTTTTTGGTAAAGTAGATGTGGTTTGTTCTTCCAAGGAACAAGGATACAGTTTTATTCCGAATGATTTTGCCGTTCCAAACGACGCGAAATATTTTCATATCACCACTAACAATACGATTTATGGAACCCAATGGCAATCCATCCCAAAAACAAGCAATGTAATGGTTGCAGATATGAGTAGTGATATTTTGAGTCGTCGTTTGAATTTTAATGATTTTGGATTGATTTAT
>CANHLV010000033.1 GCA_947461495.1 Chitinophagaceae bacterium | reverse complement strand
TTTTTGATGGCTTCTAAAAGCGTTCTTTCCATTTCTTTCCCTGTGACATCTTTATGATGAAGGATTCTATTTTCACTGTGGCCACCTTCTTTACCGAGTTTGAAATCTCCTTCGGGGTCTTTGTCAAATTCGGCACCCCATGAAATCAATTCTTTAATTCTCTCCACACCTTCTTTTACAACAATTTCAACTACTTGCGAATTGCAAAGTCCGTCGCCAGCGATTATAGTATCTTCAATATGTTTTGAGAAACTATCTTCATCTACATTCATCACCCCAGCAATACCTCCTTGTGCATACTTGGTATTGGTTTCATCGCTTGAAGCTTTGGTGATGACTGTAATCTTTTTGTCAGGAAAATGCTGCGCAACTTTTAATGCATAGGTAAGACCTGCAATACCGGAACCAATAACTAGATAATCTGTATCCATTGTATTTGAGGGAGCACTGTTACTCAATTTCGGAAGGAACTTCTACCCATGCTCCATTTTCTTTTAATAAATTAATCAATTCCTCTACAGCAATATCACTGTTGATATTTCTTTTTACCACTTCTTTGCCTTTGTATAAAGTGATCTTGTCAACGCCACTTCCCACATAACCAAAATCGGCATCAGCCATTTCACCCGGACCATTAACAATACATCCCATGATAGCAATTTTCACTCCTTTCAAGTGATTGGTAACCGCTCTGATTTTTGCTGTCGTTTCTTGCAAATCAAATAAAGTACGTCCACAACTTGGACAGCTAATATATTCTGTTTTGGAAATTCTAGTGCGCGTTGCTTGTAGTATTCCAAAAGCAACAGAGTTCAATAATTTATATGGAGGAACTATTTCCGGCAATGAATAATGATATCCAAAACAAACGCCATCACACATACCATCTATCAACAATGCACCGGATTCAACAGCATAATGAATCAAACTTTCTTCATTGGTCTCGTGATGACTATCACAAATTAAAACAACAGGATTTTGAATTTGATTGGCCATCAATTCCTGAAACATCCGTCTAACAGATTGCACTGCATTTTTGTTTTGAGAACTCAAACAAATCACCGCAGTCGAATCAGATTTTATTGTATTAAATAAATGTTGACGAGAAGTATCTTCCTCAGTTTTATCATAACAATCCATCATCACAAAATTCAACTGATTAGATTTTTGTATTGAAGCATCTACATACTGCTTATTAGAAAAAATAGGGAAACATTTTTCTTTGTCATTGGCTTGTTGCCATACATCAGCATCAAGAATGACTTTCAATGTGCCAGGCAAACCAAAAGATGGCTCTTGCTTGCAGTAGAGATAATCTGCTGCCGCATCGGCAATATTCCATTTGTCGGTCTTTTCATTATAAGCATACCCGATGTCAACTAAATCGGCAGGTGTGATGTTATTGTTTTTGCTGAAATCCGATACCACAACCGGAACATGTTTAGATCCGATATTTCCCACCTGAAATGTTTCTCTTCTTTTATAATTAAACGGATCAAAATAAAGTTTATCAATTGAAGGAACATTGCTTGCACTTGATGAAGTATATCTTTTCACTAAATCTTTACAAACCGGAATTTCAAATTCTGGATCTTCAGTAAGTGAAACACGAATGGTATCACCAATGCCATCTTCAAGCAAAGTGCCGATGCCAATTGCAGATTTTATTCTTCCATCTTCACCGTCACCGGCTTCTGTAACACCCAAATGCAAGGGATAACATTCTCCGAATTCGTTGGTCATGTGATTAATCAACAAACGGTAGGCTTGCACCATCACTTGAGGATTAGAGCTCTTCATGCTTAACACAATGTTATGATAGTCTTCAGACCTAGCGATACGAAGGAATTCCATCGCACTTTCTACCATGCCAATTGCCGTATCACCATAACGACTCATAATCCGATCACTTAAACTTCCATGATTGGTTCCAATACGCATGGCGGTTCCATGCTTTTTACAAATTGTAACCAATGGCGTAAAACGTTCTCGAATCCTTTCTATTTCTTCAAGATATTCTTCATCAGTATATTCAAGCTGTTCAAATTTTTTTTTGTCAACATAATTGCCTGGATTCACCCTTACTTTCTCTACTATTCGTGCTGCTATTTCTGCTGCATTAGGCGTAAAGTGAATGTCAGCAACTAGCGGTGTTGTATAACCTCTCTTTCTCAATTCGTCTTTTATATTTTGTAAATTCTCTGCCTCTTTTTTTGAAGGTGCTGTAATCCTAACCAACTCTGCACCGGCTTCAATACACCGAATGGTTTGTTCCACAGTCGCCATGGTATTCATGGTATCTGTTGTAGTCATGGTTTGAATTCTTATTGGATGACCTGCACCCAATAATAAACCACCAACTTTAACTTCTCTGGTTTTTAATCTTTTGTATTCATTTAATGATTCGCAATAAGAATGCATATAGTTTCAAAATAAAGTGTAATGTGATAACAAGAACACAAATAAAAAGTTCATTTATTTAAGCCCTTTGAAAAATCCGTAATGCGATAAAATATTTTTTGTCAGTTTTACAGATGTCTGCTCAGGAGATTTATCGTTAGCATTATTTTTTATTAAATTGACAAAGAAATAAACATGCCTATTTTCTTCAACCCAGCCAATTGTCCAAGTTTCCGTTTGATTGGATTCAGTAGTTATTGACGCAGTTTTATAGCTAAGACGATAAGCCGTATTGTCCTCTTGTAGCATCATATTTCTCAAAGATTCTTGTACTGATTTTCTAAATGGCAACTGATCAAAATATAATCGTTTGATTAATCCTAATTGTTCGTCGGGCGATATTTTAAGTTTATTATTAACCCAATACGCTTCTGAACTATCTCCTATAATTTTATTTCCATAAGAAAGACTGTCAATCCATTTTTGAATCACTTGTTTTCCTGTTGTTGAGGCTACAAATCGAAATGTTTCTTTTGAATTGGCCTGAAATGCTTGTTTTAGTGATAATGATAATCCGGAAAGCGAATCGCTTTCTTTATTAAATATCAAAGGTATATTTTCATCTGTTATGCTACCAACTTGTAGCGCTATCATTGCATTTAAGATATCAAAAGTAGCACCCGGCGAAACTCGGGTTGTATCCATGCCCATATTGTAAACAGTAATCTGTCCACTTGCATTATCTAGTAACGTAAAACAACCTTCTGATTTTTCTGCATCATAAAAAGTCTTCAACTCATTATCGATATTGGCTTTGTTAACAGAACAAGCCGCGAAAGAAATAATTAAAAAAGAATAAGTAATTATGTTAAGGTAATTATGTGATTTTTTCATTCGTGTTATTATTTTCTCCGACAGTTTATTAGTTTTTATTTTTAAATTTTTACTTTTTACTTTTTTCACTCAAATGCTTTGCCGTAGCATCCAATGCATCATAAAACTCTTCACCAAACTTTCTGATTAAAGGTTCTTTTAGAAATTCATAAACAGGCACTTTAAGTTTTTTTCCTAATGAGCAGGCGGCTTTGCAATTATCTTCACGGGGTTCGTAATTGGCTAATTCTGTTACGCCATCATTGCTTTTCTTTACGATGATGGGAAACAAATGGCAGCTGATTGGTTTTTTCCATTTTATTTTTCCATCGAGATAGGCTTGTTCAATACCGCATTTCACCACTCCATTGGCATCAAAAATTCCATAAACACAAACTTTACTGTTAATAGTGGGTGTTACCCAACCAAATTCTCTGTCATAAACATATCTGCCCTGTGCTTCGATTTCTTTTTTACTGATAGTATTCAGATAAGGTAAAACTTTATCAAAAACCTCATCTATTTCTTTTAGTTCCTTTCTGTCGAGTGGTGCACCAGCATCGCCATCAACACAGCAGGCGCCTTTGCATTTGCTCAAATCACAAACAAATTGTTCACTGACGATTTTGTCGCTTAATAAAACATGGTCAATCGCTATCATGGTGCAAAATTACGTTGGTTTGTCAAGAGAGTTGCAGTTAATTCAAGAGAAGTTTTTGTTTTAAATAAATAGCTCAAAAACAACCACTCAATTTCATTTTTTTTTAATTTTTACTTTTGACTTTTAAATTTAAATGTACTAATCAAGTGTTCTAAGTCTTTTCTCAAAAATTCTTGTACCGGCCTTAAAGAGTCTGCATTTGGAGTGGCATCAAAATACAAAGCTCCTCTGATGAAATTTTTGGTGGTGTCACTAAGGAAAAATTGACTAGCAGTTGCTGCATTTCCGCCTACCTTAAAAAAAACGCCACTAATACCATATTGATTTCTTATTAAACTGTCTTTTATTGAGCTAGCGATAACATCATTTTTATTGGTCAAGTTAAATGCATCATTAACCATCAAATCAAATTGGTTTACGCCTAGTGAGTCTTTATAACTGCCGTCGGACTGCTTGATTTTGTATGGCGCCATACCTCCAATAATTTTATAACTCATAAACAACCTTGCATTGAAATCAGGAAAATCCAGATTTATCCAGTAATTATTTTCGGGTGTGCTGTCGAAATATGAACTATCCTGAATTACAGTGGCATACATTGGATATTCAAAGGAATAAGGAAAATCTTGATTGTTGAAAACCTGATATTCATGTTTGGGTAAATCGATGTTGAAATACCCTTTTTTCTTGGAAGTGTAGTTTGAATTACAGGCTAACAACAGCATAAGCAGAAAACCTAAAAACAAGGAAACAAAGTTATTTTTTTGAGGTTTCATTATTGATTGGGCTGTTTTTCTTTTGGCTGAATAGTCAGTCTTACTTTTTCGATACGATTCTTTTTTATTTCAAGAGGGATAAAAGTAAACTGACCATGAACCAATGATTCATTAATCTGAGGAAATTCACCAGCAATCTCTAATACCAATCCAGCCAATGAATCACTTGAACCTCTTATGTCATCAAAAGTATACAGCGGCATTTCAATGGCTTTGCATACATCATTAATCATCGTTTTACCTTCAAAAATATAATTAAAATTATCTATTTTGTTATTGCCACTTTCTTCATCATCAAACTCATCTTTAATTTCCCCGATTACTTCCTCTACAATATCTTCCAATGTAACGATACCGGATGTGCCTCCAAATTCATCCACAACAATAGCAAAATGGGTTCGCTTAGCTCTGAAATCCTGAAGCAAGTCTTCAATGTGCTTTTGCTCATGAACAAAAAATGGCGTTCTGATCAGATGATGCCATTCATAATCGACAGGCTCATCTAAAAAAGGAAGCAAGTCTTTTATATGCAAGATTCCAATGATTTCATCAAGACTAGATCTGTAAACGGGAAGTCTTGAATAATGCAAATCCTCAGAAAGTACAATAATCTCATGAAGCGTTAAAGAGGCATCTATACCGCTTACATCAAGTCGTGTTCGCATCACCTGCTTCACTGAAGTACCTCCAAATTTCCTAATGCCTTTTAGGATTTGCTTTTCTTCAATTGACGCCTCGTGTTCTGGCAATAAGTCTATTGCATAATCAAGATTACTGTTATCCAGAGCTGAATTTTTTAATGGTGAAACTTTCCTTTCTATATTGTCGCTGTAGCTTACAAACTTTTTACTTAATCCCAATAACACACTGTTGAAAATTTCAATGATTAATGAAGCATTCGATGCAAACCAAACTTTATGATGTGTTGCCCATACTTTGGGTAATACTTCTGCAAAGAGTAAAATAAAAAATGAAACCAAAACGACTTTGATGATAAAATTAATTAGCAACGAATCAGATAGGAAATCTCTGAAAATACCGTCAAGTAATAAATTGGAAATAATAATGATCCCAATGTTTACAAAACTATTGGCTATCAACATAGACGCCAATAAGGTTTTGGGTTGTTCTAGCAAATTGACAATTCTTTTAAATGAAGGTTGTTTTCTTGTTTTTAAAATATTGACATCTTTGGAACTCAGTGAAAAAAATGCGACTTCACTTCCAGAAAGTAAAAAAGACAAAAGAAAAAGTACCAAAACCGCAACAATTAAAATAGTTGTTGCAGCTGAAGAAACAATCAGAAAAATATTAAAATGTGATAACAATTCCAGATGAAAGTCCAAAGTAATTCTTTTAGTTAATCAATGGCTCCAATTTAAGCTGGTCAAACAGACAAAATAATACTTAAATAAGCACAACAAATTTAAAGATATCATTTATATCCTGCAAACAAGATTAAGTTGAATTAAAACAATTTTTTTTCAGAAATATAAGTTGAAATCAATTTAGGGAAAGCCAATTTCTTTAATTCGGATTTACTTTTTAAGGAATAAGAAATAGAAGTCAACTGCTTTTCTATTTTTAAGGAAATAAACCTGCCATTAATGTGCTGGTGGGTTAATTTCTGCATGACATTTTCAGAACTGATGAGAACCTCATATTTGACATTTATTATTTCTTTAAAAGCATCTGATTTGAATAGCTGCTTATCTGACAACTGTATTTCAGACTCAATCAAAATAAATTCATGCAATTGTTGCCAAATGTCATTTTCAATTCTTTTTCTGATATAAAATTTATCATTGAATGCTACAATCAAGTAATAGAACCATCTTTCTTTTATGGTTATTTTTTTTTCTTTAACCGGAAAAACTTCTATGATGTTTTGCTTATGAGCCACACATTGAGCCGATAATAAACATTGGTTACAAAGTGGAGAGCGTGGCTTACAAATGGTAGCGCCTAAATCCATGATGGCTTGGTTGTAAATCCCAGGTTTCTTTTTTTCCAGTAAAGTTTGTGCGAGTTCATTGAACATTTTTTTTCCAGCTGCTGTGTCAATTGGTGTGTCAATCCCAAAAAAACGAGATAACACCCTCATCACATTTCCATCAACAACAGCATAAGGCAATTGAAATGCAAACGAAGCAATCGCTGCTGCTGTGTATGGGCCAATTCCTTTTAATTTCATGATATCTTCATGTGCGTTGGGAAATATGCCATTTCTTTCAGTTGCAATCAATTGAGCTGTAGCTATTAAATTTCTGCATCTTGAATAATAGCCCAATCCTTCCCATAATTTAAAAACATCTGATTCTTTTGCAGCTGCCAATTTCAAGACATTCGGAAATTTTTTGATAAATCTGTTGTAATAACCGAATCCTTGTTCAACACGTGTTTGTTGTAATATGATTTCGCTGATCCAAATTTTATAAGGATCTTTTTCATATTTCCAGGGCATGACTCTTGTATTGAATTTTTCATGCCATTCAAGTAATTTTCGAGTGAAAAATTGATGCTTTTTAGAAATTTCTTCCATCATGAACCAAAAATTTAAACAAACCTATTGATTATCACACTCTTATTTTTGTTTTTTCGATTTTTTTTTATAATTTACTTTCCAAATTATTATTATATGAGAAAAGCAGACTTAATAAACAAGATTTCGGAAAAAACCGGAATACCTAAAGTGGATGTTTTGGTAACACTTGAAACAATGTTTAGAGAGGTAAAAGCATCTCTCGCTAACGGCGAAAACCTCTACATTCGTGGGTTTGGCAGTTTCATTATTAAAAAAAGAGCCGCTAAAATCGGTCGCAACATCAAGAAGAATGTATCTGTTGCTATTCCTGAACATTTCATTCCCGCATTTAAGCCAGCCAAAGAGTTTGTTCATGAAATTAAATCATCTACAAACATAAAAGAAGCCCCGGAAGTTAAGGAAGATAACGAGGATTAATGTAAATTTGCGACCTTGTCTTTAAAAAAGGCAGAAATATTTAATTGAAAAAGCAAATTATTTTAGTCTTATCCGGAATTCTTCTGGTCATCGCATTATTTTTTTTGGGAAAAACAGTTTCCGACAGCAAGCCTGTTGTTTCAGTGCAGCCCCAAAAAACACAAAGCTTTGATATAGAGAAGTTTATATCAAAAGAAAAAAACAATCTCACCCTATCTCAGCTTAATTTTCTTTCTCGAATTGAGGATTCATCCACATCTTCAACTAATAAAATCAACACTTACAATAGCTTAGCTACCTTCTGGAAAGACAGCATTCACCTATTTGAACCCTTCGCTTATTACACAGAAGCTGCAGCAAAGTTGGATAATTCAGAAAAAAGCCTCACCTTCGCAGCCCAAATATTTTTAGATGGTCTGAGAGGTGAAGATGATTTAGCAAAAGTTGAATGGGAATCTGCAGAAGCAATTTCACTTTTTGAAAAAGCTTTAGCGCTGAATCCTGAAAACGACGATTTAAAAATAGCATTGGCTAGTTGTTACATTTACGGAAAAGGAAGATCTGGAGATCCGCAGGAAACTATGAAAGGTATTCAACAGTTGCTTTCAGTTGTTAGAAAAGATTCAACCAACATGAAAGCACAGATGGTACTAGGCGTTGGAGGTTATGTATCTGGTCAGTATGACAAAGCCATTGCTAGATTGAAAAAGGTAGTTACTGCAGAACCTGATAATTTCGAAGCAACTGCTTTCCTAGCTGACACTTACGCAGCTCAAGGGAATAAAGAAGAAGCGATAAAATGGTACAATGTGAGCAAGAGGTTGTCGAACAATCCAGAATACAATAACGAAGTGGATAATAGAATAAAAACACTTCAAAAAAATTAATACAATCTAATTAATAATATTTTTCAAACAAAAAAAGACTAGGTTATGCCTTGTGGTAAAAAAAGAAAACGTCATAAAATCGCTACTCATAAGCGCAAAAAACGTTTAAGAAAGAATCGTCATAAGAAGAAATAATTATTCATCGTTTATTTGATGAACTAATGTTCCACACCCATTTATTATTTTTTTAATAATGAGTGTGGCACATTTCTTATTTGGCGCATGTGTGCTTCTTCTTTGCTGCTCACAAAATTTGTCTATTAGTTTTTTAAATTAATAAGACATTGTCCCACCGTGATGCATACAGGTCTATAAAACAAATCAGTTGACCAAGGAGTTAATTATAAACGCAGTTCCGCATGGAGTGGAGATTGCTTTGCTAGAAGATAAGAAATTAGTAGAGTTGCACAGTGAAAAAACTGATGCTAGCTTTGCTGTTGGAGACTTGTACCTGGGAAAAGTGAAAAAATTGATTCCAGGACTCAATGCTGCTTTTATTGAAGTTGGATTTGAAAAAGATGCTTTCTTGCATTATACTGATTTGAGTCCTTATATTAGGTCTATTCTCAAATTCACAAATCAAAATATTCAGCAGAAAAAAGGAGAAATTGCTGATTTTTCCAAATTCAAAGTTGAACCGGAGATATTAAAAACCGGAAAAATAAATGAGGTACTCACGGGCAAACCCAACATTCTCGTTCAAATTCTTAAAGAACCCATAGCTGCAAAAGGACCAAGACTAACTTGTGAAATTTCATTACCTGGAAGATATGTTGTTGTTACCCCTTTCAATGATATCGTAGCTGTCTCCAGAAAAATCATGTCTTCTGATGAAAGAAAAAGACTGCAAAAAATAATCGAAGCCGTAAAACCAAAGAACCTGGGCGTTATTGTCAGAACTGCTGCTCAGGGAAAAAATACAGCAGAATTGCATGAGGATTTATTAAGTTTGGAAGCCACCTGGAAAACAATTCAAGCCAATCTTTCCGGAGCAGTTTCTCCAACGAGAATTTTAAGTGAACAAGGCAAAACAAACAGTATTCTCCGTGATTTGTTGAATGCCGACTTTAATAAAATTGTTGTCAACGACAAAAATATTTTTAATGATACCAAAAGCTATATTCAACGTATAGCAGCAGACAAACTAGATATTGTAACACATCATACTAATAGTAATTCCATTTTTGATACTTTCGGTATCACCAAGCAAATAAAAGCTTCTTTTGGAAAAACAGTCAATCTTCCCAGCGGTGCTTATCTAATTATTGAACATACTGAAGCTCTACATGTTATTGATGTTAACAGCGGATATAAAAGTGTAAGTAATAATCAGGAACAGAACGCTCTGGAAACAAATCTAGAAGCAGCTGAAGAAATTGCACGACAATTGAGATTAAGAGATTTAGGTGGCATTATCGTAGTCGATTTCATTGACATGAAGTTGATGGAAAACAAAAAGAAGCTAGCTGATGCGATGGAAGACTTGATGAAAGGAGACCGTGCTAAACATGCGGTTTTACCTATTTCGAAATTCGGTCTCATGCAGATTACACGTCAGCGTATGAAGCCCGAAATGAACATCAACACTAGCGAAGTTTGTCCCAGCTGTAATGGCTCAGGAACCATATCTTCAACGCTCATTCTTGAAGACGAAATCTCGAAAAACCTGAATTATCTGATTGTACAACAACATAAAGGACTTGTCATTGAAGTACACCCAATAATTTATACATATCTTACCTGCGGTTTCCCATCACGCAGAATGAAATGGAGTTGGAAATATAAGCAAAATATTAAAATCAAATCTAACAACAGTTTTCATTTAACGGAATTCAAATTTTTTGATAATAACGAAGATGAGATTAAGCTGTAGGATGGAGAGAAGCTAGATACTGGATAAGCTGGATAAGCTGGATACTAGATAAGCTGGATACTGGATAAGCTGGATACTGGATTTTTACTATTTTTACTTCTACTAATTCAACTGACATGCAACATCCTGTCGAACAAAAAATTCTGAAAGTTTTAAAAAACATTGCAAAGATTATCGTTATCACATTGATGATAACTTTGGTATTAACAATGCTGCTTGGTACTGTGGATCTTATCATTCA
>CANHLV010000032.1 GCA_947461495.1 Chitinophagaceae bacterium | reverse complement strand
TATTTTTTCTACAGGCAATTGATAGTTTTCTTGTATTTCCGCAATGAACATGGTGGGTTCTATTTCCTTGCCATCATTTTTAAATTTACTGTAGGAAATAAATAAATGTTGTTCTGCTCTTGTGATGGCAACGTAAAACAATCTTCTCAATTCCTGAAAATCTTTTACAGAAGTAATCGAAGCAAAAACGGTATCTGGAATTTTATAGCCACGATTGTTGGCTCTTTTCTTTTCCCAAACATCAGCGTTGGCTCCAACGATAAACACATATTCAAATTCAAGTCCTTTAGAGCCATGGGCCGTCATTAAATTAACTCCTTTTTCTGAACCACTGATTTGCACTAAAGGAATACTGATTTTTTCATTTTCCATCAGCTCAATTAGATTCACCATTCCCTGCAAACTGAGGAATGGATTTCTGTGTGTTTCATCTTTTATAAAATCAAACAACGCCGTAAGTACTTGTAATTGCCAGTGTTTATCGGCACTCGACATAATCGCATTTATAACACCTGCTTCTCTGATTACTTCTTCAAAAAGCATTTGCAAGGTATTGTTAGGTACTGCCGCAATTAAATTTTCAATAATTTCAGCAGCTCTTTTCATGGGCTCACTGATGTTGGAACTGAATAGATCTCTTGAAGGTGAATTTATTTTTTCTTGCAACAATTGACGGATAGACGTTTTGTTTTCTTTGTATCTCCTATCTGCCACCTCAATGGTTGTCTTTGCAATTTCCACGGGCTGTATCCCAAACCAATCAAAATGCAAAATTTGAAAAAGTATTTCATCGCCACTGTTGGGAATATAATGTTCGGACGCGAGGTATTTTAATATCTTAATTATTTTTTGAACAAGCGGCAATTCAAGTGCATTCATGTGGCGTTTACTGTACACCGGTATGTTCATCAAATTGAAATACTGTGAAATGGTTTCGCCGTATTTATTTTCTTTATAGATGATGCCAATCTTTCCGGGAGCTACACCATTGGCCAACAATGCTTCCGTTTTCTTTACCACACCAATCATCTCATAACGAATGGTTTCATATTCATGAATGATGGGTAGATGTGTGAGGTGTTTGATTTTGTCATTTTGAGCTTGTAATTCTTTCGATAAGCCATCAATCTGGTTTACAAGTCGGTCGCTGTTTCTTGAAATAAGCGCCTTTGATGTATCTAGAATGGGTTGAACTGATCTGTAATTGCTGGTGAGTACGACTTTTAAAATATCATCGCTGTATGTGGTAGCAAAATGCAACATGTTCTCCACATTTGCTCCTTGAAAACGATAAATACTTTGATCGTCGTCGCCTACTACAAATACATTGGGCTTTTCCCAATAACTGATGAGGAGTTGAACCAGTTGATTCTGCGTTCCGCTTGTATCTTGATATTCATCTACAAGTATGTATTGATATTTTTCCTGGTAAGTGGCGAGCAAATTGGCATTTTCATTCAACGCTTTCAATACCCAATTGATCATGTCGTCAAAATCATAACGATTCATTTTTCGCATCATTTCAGTAAAGCGTGGAAACTCATTTACAGCGGCTCTGAGTTTTTCCATCTTTTCTATCTCATCATAATATCCTGGTTTAAGATCGCCTTTACTGTATTGTCCAGCTCTGCTGGTTTTATAAATGAATTCATCTTTTTGAGGCAACTCATTGAGATAGGCATCAATACTCTCTAATAAAAATTCCGGAGTCCAGCCTTCTCTTTTCATGGCACTGAACAATCCTTGTAATGGAGTCGCTTCATAATACACATCGCCTCTGTATCTTTTTAAAATATGATTTTTAGGAAGTGAGTCAATCAATTCTTTGAACAACTGAATTTTTTCAAGATCTGAAATTGGATCTAAAGTGTTTTTTTCAAACAGGGTAAGATTGTCCTGGATGATTTCATTACAAAATGCATGAAAAGTGAAAATGTTTACTTTATAAGCATCCGGACCGATAAACTGTAACAATCTTTTTCTCATAGCTACCACACCAGCATCTGTGTAAGTCAGACAAAGAATATTTTCAGGAGCGGCATCTGTGTCCAATAAAATCTTACCGATACGGCTAGCTAGTATTTGAGTTTTTCCAGTTCCCGGACCTGCAATCACCATTACCGGACCTTCAATGGTATCTACAGCTAACCGTTGCTGTGAGTTGAGTTTGAGGTATTCTTTATCGTAATTATCTCGGAGTTTTTGGCTTTGATTTGACATGGAGGCAAAGTTAATTGTTTGGGGGGAGAAGTTGGAGGTGATAGATAGGCTGGATAGGCTGGATAAAGCTGGATAGGCTAGATGCTAGATAAGCTAGATAAGCAGTTTCTTTATCTATCGGCATTATCTAGCCTATCCAGCTTTATCCAGCCTATCCAGCTTTATCCAACACAAAACCTTTTCCTAATTTAATTGTTCTATTGTCATGAGCAAAGTATACAGCATCAAAACCGTTCAATTACTCAAAATCAGCATGGACGAAACTTGGGATTTTTTTAGCAGTCCGAAAAATCTTCAAAAAATAACACCTTCTCAACTGGGATTTAAGATCATTTCAAAACATCATGGAGAAAAAATGTATCCCGGACAAATCATTGAATATAAGGTGAGTCCTGTTTTAGGCATTCCAATTTACTGGATGACAGAAATTACTCAAGTTGAAGATAAAAAGTTTTTCATCGATGAACAGCGCTTTGGACCCTATTCACTTTGGCACCATCAGCATCATTTCAGAGAAGTGGAAGGTGGCGTTGAAATGACGGATATTGTACATTATAAATTACCACTTGGATTTTTAGGAGATATCGCTCATGCCTTGTTTGTTAAAAAACAATTGAAAGGAATTTTTGATTACCGATTTAAAATTGTCGAGGAGATGTTTCATTAAGATGTAATGATTATCAAAAAGTGGAGCTTTGTAATTAATAATAACGAATTGTCTAACCATAAAATCATCTCATTGAAGCTAAGTATGCTTTTTTACTAACTTTTATGACTAAATAACTCCTTGTTCTTTTAAGGAAGTTATAATTATAGCCAAATCCAACCCGGCTTTGAATTTAATGTTTCTTTTATATGTATAAACAGTCGAAATACTAATATGTAATGCTTGAGCTATTTCATTAATCCTGTAGCCCTCACTGAATAGCTTTATAACCTGTATTTCTTTGCTAGTATAGGGAAATTTATTTGCATCAATTACTGTTTGGGGATCTGCTGACTCAGAATACACCAACTCTTTATTAGCCATAATATATAAAAACGGCAACCCGAATTTTTTTATATGGGTGATGTCTGTATAAGCACCCTTTGTGATTACAGGATTAAGTTCTGCATCATATTTTACAGGTGCAAATTGGCATAAAATTCTTTTTTGGGTATGGTCTTTTAATTTTATATTAAACTCAATGTTTAAAGACAATTCCTTTTCATTTTGATAATCCTTGCAAAGGGCCAATGCCTTCTCAGACAATTTGCATAATGATTCAAAATGTTCTTCAGCTACAATCTCAATGATGAATTCTATAGCATCATGAAAAACTATCTCATTTGCAGGTATACCAGTTAGTTTGTATATGCTCTCTGATAAAAAAGTATAATACCCTAAATTAAAATTATATATAAAATCTGCAGATTCTCCAATAAAATTGAATTGTCCACTATTGTTCTCTGTTTCTACTATAGAACTTAAGTCTGTATGAATTGATTTTTTCTTTAAAATACTTCTGGCATAATGATATCCAGTATTATTTTTTTTTGACATAGATAAAAGTAGCATACTTGATTTTCATCCAAAAAGTCAATTTATGAAATACATGTTAAATTATTTAAATTAAAATTTATTATATTATTTTTTAAGTATTTATACTTACTGAATACGTCTTTTTTTAATTGTTTTAGGTAATTGTTTAAAAATATGTTGTATGTAAATTGCAGTGAAAAGAATGTTAATTAATTATTTTTTATTTTAAAAAACTAATAATTAAAAATATACACTAAATATTTACCAGTACATAAATAATAATTTAAACAAAATCAAATATGAAACAACGTTATCTTAAAAATTTTACCGGACAAAAATTACTTGTCATTTTTATGGTCATTTGCAGTTCGTTAATTAACGGAAAAGCAATAAGTCAAACCACTTATTATGTAAATGACAACAACTCCACGGGAGATATTTTCTGTTCTGCTGTGGGAAGCAATAGTAATAGCGGAACAGCATCTGCTCCATTTGTAACTATCAGTTATGCAATAAATGCAGCTGCAGATGGGGATTTGATTTATATAGATGCAGGGTCATACAGTGAAAATGTGACTGTAAATAAAAGATTAACAATTACTGGTGCCGGTAGTTCCACTTCAGGAACTATTGTTACAACTGCATCATCTGGTTCTGTATTTATAATTACTTCCTCAGGCAGTAATTCTACAAATCGATTAATCATAAAAGACATTCGAGTAACAGGAGCATCTGAAAGTGGTATTAGTGTCACTAACTCAATTGCTGCTGGATATTTTACTTTTGATAATGTAACATCACTTTCAAATAATTATGGAATCAGTTTTGCCGGAACCGCTTCTGTAACAGATGCGATAATAACTAATTCAACATTATCAAACAATAACAACAACGGACTTAGAATTGCTTCTGAATGTCCTTCTTTCACAGGTCTTACAGTAAGTGGTTGTACGATTAGTTCAAATGCTTGGCAGGCTTTTAGTTTTAACCCACTTGGTTCAAATGTTATCGGTACTGATTTTAATTTTTCAAATTGCACATTTTCAGGAAACTGCAGTTCAAATGCAAATAGTGCCGGCTTGCACGACTTATCTTTTTTTGGTTTTAAAGGTAATGCAACATTATCAAATGTAACCATAATTTCAAACCATAGTGCTAATGGATATGGGATTACATTTACTGCTCAAGGATTGGGATTCCAACCTGCTGGAACAATCAGTTTAAGCAATGTGAGCATAACAGGTACAGTAGCTAAAGGAGCTATAACTTTTCAATATTACAACGACTTAAGTAACGTTTCCATGAATAATGTTGATGTAAGTGGATGTACTGCACCATGGGGCCAAATGGTAATACAAGATGCCGGTACCGGAACCTTTAATATAGGTAATACTACTTTAAAAACAATGGCACTTTGGTCAACAGGTAATGTAAATGCTACCTCTGCTATTTTTAAAAACAATACATCAGGTGCTGTATTGAACCGCTCCTCTCTTGCAGATTGTTATACAATAGAAAACCAGGTTAATCATGCAACTGATGCGGCAGGATTGGGTTTGATTCGCGTAGTTGCTAACAATTTATATGTTACTACTACATCCGGTTCTATTCAACGTGGTATAAACGCAGCAGCAGCAGGTGATGCGATAAACGTGGATGCAGCTACATTTACTGGTGCAGTCAGCTTAAACAAAGCTGTAATTTTAAGAGGCGCTAATTATGGCATTGCCGCTTCAGGCACTCGTTCTTCTGAGTCAATAATCAGCAATTCCGGTAGTACTGCCATCAACATTACAGCTGAAGGTGCTTCTGTAAACGGATTTACTATTTCGGGAGCAACGGCAGTAAGTTCAACAAATGTGGCTGCCACAGTAAGTAACAATATTATTTCAGCTTCAGCAATGGGTATTAGTATCGGTGGTACATCTACAGGTTATGCTGTTTCTAACAATGCAGTAACCCTTTCGGCTCAGGTGGCTGGTTCTAACCCTACTGTTGGTATCTCTATTACAGGAGTGAGCGGTACTTCAGCAGCTACAATCAGCAATAACAATATCAGTGGTGCTTTTTATGGATATTATATCTACAGTGTAAACAGTTCAACTGCTTCATCTGTATCCGGAGGAACAATTACAGGATGTGCAAATGGTATTGCAGCCATTAATGGTTATAATGGAGTTTATGCTTTTGTACCTTCAAATGTAAACATAAGTAATATCACAATGAGTGGTTTCACTGGCGGTAATCCACAGGCCGGTATCTATTGCTTTTCAGGTGGAAGTTCTAATAGTGCTACCATGACATTAAATATCTCAGGAGTAAACATTAGTGGTACAGATAAATCAACAGCAGATGCCGCAGCAATGAATTTTTCAGATTTCTCAACTGCATCATCGAACCTACAAAATATTACCGTAACAAATTGTACGATTTCTAATAACAAAAATCGTGGTATTAACTTGCGTGGCTCTCATGCAACAGCAAGCATAAATGCAAATACAATCAGCAATAATGGTTATGATGCATTTGTTGGTAGTTCAAGTGCTGGATATGGTGTTATTGCTTTAGAAGGAGCAACGCTTAATTTGAACAATAACTTTATTACAAATCCATCTTCAACTACCGGTGCTGTACCTGCTTATGCTTTATGTGCAGCTACGATTCCTACTGCTCAATCTTTGCAACCTACTGTTAATGCGACTGAAAATAAATTTGATAACAATGGTTTAACCAATGGAGGATTAATTACCAGTAATGGTATCATCAATGCAGATTGCAACTGGTGGGGCAGCACATCACAAACTGCCATTGCTGCTAAATTTCAGAACTCTGGTACATTAGATTATACACCATGGTTAAATTCTGGAACAGATTCGGATGGATCAACTGCAGGTTTTCAGCCTGTTTCAGGCGCTTGTGCAGGAGCACCGCTATCATTAACTGAATCACATGTAAATGTTATCTGCAGTGGCGCAACTACGGGTTCGATTGACCTAACTGTATCAGGTGGCACATCGCCATTTTCATATGCTTGGACTAAATCCGGTGATGTAAGTTACAGTGCTTCTACACAAGACTTATCTAATCTTGCATCGGGCACTTATACTGTTGTAGTTACAGATGCCAATAGCATTACAGCTACAACTAGTATTGAGATAACTTCAGGAACAGTAGTATATCCTGTAATTACAAACCAAGCAACCAAAGTAGGAAGAAAAGTTGCCTTGAACTTGCCTGCAGAGCCTTATACCATTACAGTGGCAGCAAATTCCGCTTTAACATATCAATGGTACAGCAATACCACTGCAAGTAATTCAGGAGGTGTATTGATTGCCGGTGCTACCAGCAATTCGTATACGCCACCAACTTCAACTTCTTATACAGCTTATTTTTATTGTGTAGTTAGCAATGAAAATAGTTGCTCAAGAGCCAGTGATGTTTCAGAAGTATTTATTGTTTGTAATTAAAATTATTTTTCTAATTATTTTCAGCCCACGAAAATCGTGGGCTTTTTTTATATTTCAAGTATTGAGGTAATCTCAATGTGAATGATGTAATACCGATTGGATATGTGTAATGGTCCAATGAAATTGTCCTTAACATTTATCACATACCGAGGTATCGGCACAGGTCGGCATTATACTAGGGAATTTCGGGCTTTTGCAAAACAATTTTTATACCAATTTTAATTAAAATTTAGAAGCAATTGAAAAACAGTTTTACATTCCTCTGTTTAATATTTAATATTTTACATTTCTAGTGTTCCTAACGGGTTTGAGTTCCAAGAATTTTGAATATGTTATTGAGATGATAATATCATTTCACTCAAAATGAATACTGTTACAATTGTTTTAAAAAAGCTAACAATTAAAAAACAGTTTTATGCCGACAGGATATCTGTAATGGTCCAATGAAATTGTCCCAAACAGCTATCAAGTCGGCATTATACAAGAAAATAGTGGACTAAAATGTAATTAAAATTGGTATTACATTCCTCTGTTTAATATTTAATATTTTACATTTCTAGTGTTCCTAACGGGTTTGAGTTCGAAAAGCTTGAAAGAGGATTTGATCTTTATTATCGGATGGAATCCAGCTCTTCCCATGACATGAATTGAATATTAACTTCTTCTGTAGGAGCATTTTTGCCCTGATAAACTAATAGACCGTTTGAATTGGGTTGATACTTTTTCCAGTACTTGAGTCCTTTTAAATGACTGCGGTCGGGTTTAGTTGCTGATTTGATTTCTACTGCTAAAGGACCTGTTTCTTTTTCTATAATAAGGTCGATTTCATTTCCCAGATTATCCCGGAAATAGAAAATTCCATTGCTTTCGCCTTGATTGCATTTGTTCTTTTTTATTTCTGAAATACACCAGTTTTCAAATATGGCACCTGCCATTGGGTGATTTTTTAAACCTGATTTGGAGGAAATATTGAGTAGGGTGCAAAGTAAACCGGTATCATAGAAATATATTTTCGGACTTTTTACAATCCTTTTATTTAGATTATTATACCAAGGCTGCAATTGAAATAGAATATAACTATTCTCCAATAACCCCAACCATGATTGAATGGTTTTAGTATCAACACCCACCTGTTTGGATAATTCATCGCGATTAAGAATTTGTCCGGCATAGTTAGCACAGAGAAAAACGAAACGACTAAATAATGCCAAATTGGAAATGTTCTTCAATTGCCTGACATCCCTTTGGATATAGGTTTGTATATAACTATTTAGCCATTTTTGTGAAAGTAAATTTTCAGACCATATTTCCGGATAGCCACCTGTCAACATATTGGAAAGTATATCTCCCACAGGGAATTTTGCATCCTTTAGCTCCTGATAACTAAATGGCAATAAGGTCAGATATCCTGCCCGTCCAGCAAGAGATTGGGAAACTTGTTCTTGTAAAAGAAAGTTATTAGAGCCTGTAAGAATGAATTGACCCCTGGAAGTATTCTTATCCATCAAAACTTGTAAGTGTCTGAAAAGTTCAGGCACCCGCTGAACTTCATCAAATATAGCTCCAGAATTATATTTATTTAAGAAAGTATGGGGATCTTTTTGAAACAAATCCTGAACAACAGGATCTTCAAAATTTACATAAGGCTTTCCTTTGAAAAGAGCTTTGCTCAGCGTGGTTTTCCCACTTTGCCTCGGACCGGTAATACAGAGTGCTCGAAATTGCTTTAGTGCCAATTTAGCCTCATCAAATATGACTCGAGAAACCATAGATTCCATTTTTGTATAAATATACATAAATGGAATCAAAATCCATAATTTACATTTTTTACAAAAATGGAGCTATTGAGGCAAGATGTAAAAGAGATAATAATGGTAGCTAAATATTATTAGCTATGACCATTATTATCTTTCAAAATAACAAGTAGTCCTAACGGGCCTGAGTTCGAAGATTTTGGCAATAGAAATTGAGTTGATCATCTTCTTCACCTCAAAAAGAATAATGTAACAGATATTTTAAAAAGCAAACCGTTGAAAACCACTTTTACATTTCTCTGTTCATTATTCTTTATTTTACATTTCTAGTAGTCCTTCCCGGTTTGAGTTCGAACTTTTGGGAAGATTTGGAGTGTTTGATAAATAATTAGCTAAAGGGTAATAAATAACTCCCAATCTAACCCCGGGATCTAAAGTCTATTTCTAAAAATCTGTTATGTTTAAGTTGGATAGTCGAAATTTATTTAAGAGATATGGGAGTTAGATTTCATTATAAAACACCATAGTAGTAATTTGAAAAAAATAAGAAATGGACAACAAATGAAGCCGGCAAAAAAATCTTGATTTCCGACTAAATAAAATAATAATTGGAATTTATGTTTCTGTCTTAGTTATTTGTCTAGGAAATTTATTGATTGATAACCTTTATTTTATCCTTCAGAATTATCTTAATATGTATATTCTACCTTAACTTTATCTACATACTTCAATTTTTTATTTGTTTGTATTTAATTAATATAAACGGACTTCAATGGGGATAAAAATCAGTGATATCTGGAATCAAAATAATTCTGATTCATACGGGAACAAACCTCCTCAACAAATGTTGTTAAAAGCAAAAGGAGATCAGCTACATGTATTTATGCTCATTATGGTTTTCGTTTTCTCTTTATTATTTACCAGTGCAAACCTAATATTTGATAGTCCAAAAGAAGCTATTGTAACCATAGTCCCTGCGCCCGTTATAGTTTTGTTTTATTTTTTTCTTTTCAAAAAAAACAAAACCATTCTATCTAAAATATTTGCTGTGATTCTTATTATGATAATGCTTTCTGTTTTATCATTAATCAGTGGTCCACAAACAGGTATTTTAGCATTTTTCATTCCTGTTATTGCAGGCGCACTTATTACGCTCCAGGGCAATGAATTTAAATATGCATTATACCTTACCCTATTTTCATTTTGTTTACTTATATTTTTGTTAAGTACTAATTATAATATTGGGTTAAGGCTGGAGATGAGTGAATCAAAGCTTACTGCAGAGAGAATCCAGAATTTTACAGGAGCTGCTTTTGCAACTGTTTTTGAAGTGGTCTTTCTTATAATCGTAAGCAATAAATTACAATCCAATTTGCTGAGCACAACAAATTTGCTGGAAGAAAAAAATACCGAGTTATCAAAACTGCTGGAATCAAACTCACAAAAAAGAAAACTAATTTCTGAACAATTAGAACAAATTAGGAAAGCGGATATTGAACTGCAAAAATTATCATTAATAGCAACTCAAACAAAAAACGGAGTAATAATCACAGATGCTTGGGGGCAAATAGAATGGGTTAATCATGCTTTTGAAGAAATAACCGGATGGCATTTGCAGGAAATTATTGGTAAACGACCGAAAGATTTTTTAATTAGAAATGACAACTCAGATCAAGCATCAATATTAATCAGCGAAAAATTAAAAAACAAGGAATTTGTTGAAGCAATCATCACAAATTATACTAAAGCAGGGGTACTCTATTATAATCAAATAGAAATTAATCCCATTTTTGATGATTCAGGAAGGCATACCAATTTCATTTCAATTCAACGTGATATTACCACAGAAATTAAAGCCAAAAGAGAAATTGAACAATTAAATGAGCGGTATGAATTAGTAGTAAATAAAGTTA
>CANHLV010000031.1 GCA_947461495.1 Chitinophagaceae bacterium | reverse complement strand
TATCTAGCTTATCCAGCTCACACCTGCATTAACAATTCACATGGTTTAATCCCAGTATGTTTTTTAAAAGCGGTGCTAAAATGAGAAATAGAAGAATAGCCCAGCATTGAACTTACTTCTGTAACGCTAAGGTGTTTGTTGTACAATAAGTATTTAGCATGTTCCATTCGCTGGTTTTGATAAAAGTCGAAAATGGTAGTGCCGAAAATCTCTTTAAATCCTTTCTTTAAGTAACATTCGTTGATAGCAACTTTTCTACTCAGCGCCTTAATGGTAATCGGTTCGCAGATATGTTGAAGTAATATCTCTCTGGCTTTGATAATTTTATCGCGGTCTTCTTCTACATTTAAAAATTTGCTTTGAATCAAACTTTCGTCTTTGTTGCTCAACATGTTATCTGTTGTATACAACAAAATAATTTGAGTTTGGGCATTGATGAAAATATTTTCGCGGGTATCGGTGTAGTTGTGATTCAGTAATTGTTGAATGGCAGCACTTGTTTTACGGCAAACGGGTCCGGATTTAATGAAAGATTGATGTTGTGTAAAAGAAACTACTTTTTCTGTAATTGAGTTTTCGTTTTTATGTGCCTTTGCGAATTGTTTCAGGTAAGTAGGTGTGAAAGTAAAACTGAGTACGTCAATACTTTCAATTTTTTCGATGCAACTGCTGCTAGCGTTGAATTTGCAATGATCGCATTCGCTAGCTTTCTCTTTACAATAAAAATTTCCTGATACACAGAATCTGAGTTCAAGGTTATTCTCTGCCGGGTTCTCAGCATTGTAATGATAGACCATCACACCAGCATCTTCATTATTCCAAGTAGGCAATTTTCGATAACGCTTGATTGCATATTTCACAGAGCCCGGAACATTACGCTCAATATCTTGTAATAGCAAACCGCTGTCAAATGCAAGCGACTGCTGCATTAAGATTGGTGATATGTTTGCTTTTTTGGTCATAAAATCTGTAGCGAAGTTACAAATGAAATTTAAGAAAGGGAAGCCAATTCAAGCAAATCAACTTCGAAATACGGAATTTGGGATATTATTCTGATTTATTATTTTGAATAGGCTTTAATTACCTTAAAAATCAGTTTTTTCCACACAAAAAATGAGGATAAAAAGCAGAAAAATTAGATAAAATAAAAGCGTATAACCCCTTTATATTCGGTATATTTGCCGAAATCAGATTTTGAACATTTTAAAGAGATTTTGAAGAAATTATGAGTACAGAAATGGAAACAATTCCAACCCCACAGGCAGGTTCTTACAGTGCAGACAGCATCCAAGTTTTAGAAGGATTGGAAGCTGTTAGAAAAAGGCCCGCAATGTATATCGGCGATATCAGCGTAAAAGGCTTGCATCATCTTGTATATGAAGTTGTTGACAACTCAATAGATGAGGCGTTGGCCGGCCATTGTAAAAACATCACCGTAACCATCAACGAAGACAATTCAATCACCGTTCAAGATGATGGCAGAGGCATTCCAACGGGAATGCATACAAAAGAAAACAGAAGCGCATTGGAAGTTGTTATGACCGTACTTCATGCCGGTGGTAAGTTTGATAAAGGTTCTTATAAAGTTTCCGGCGGTTTGCATGGAGTAGGGGTGAGTTGTGTAAATGCATTGAGTACTAAATTGTTGGTAACCGTTCATAGAGAAGGAAAAATATTTGAGCAGGAATATGCAACAGGTATTCCTCAATATTCAGTTCGCGAAATAGGGACTTCAGATAAAACTGGAACTCGTGTTCAGTTTTGGCCTGACAGTTCAATTTTTACAACAACTCTTTATGTAAAAGATATTCTGGAAGGTCGTTTGAAAGAATTGGCATATTTGAACAGAAAAATCACCATTATCTTAAATGACTTGCGTGAATTAGACGAGAAAGGCGCCCATTATACAAAAACGTTCTACAGCGAAGGTGGCATCGTAGAATTTGTTGAGAATATCGACAAAACAGCTAATCGTGCTCCATTAATTCCAACTACGATTTATTGTGAAGGACTTGACGAGAAAAGTAATGTTGCTGTTGAAGTGGCTATGGTTTACAATGCAAGCTATCAAGAACATCTTTTTAGTTATGTAAACAATATCAATACGATTGAAGGCGGCACTCACGTGGCTGGTTTCAGACGTTCCATTACTCGTGTTTTCAAAAGCTATGGTGAAAAACAAGGAATGTTCGAAAAAGCAAAAGTGGCGATTGAAGGAGATGATTTCAGAGAAGGTATTTCTGCAATAATTTCTGTAAAAGTTCCTGAGCCTCAGTTTGAAGGTCAAACAAAAACGAAATTGGGTAACAGTGAGGTAATGGGAATTGTGGATACTACATTAAGCAGGGTATTGGAAGCTTATTTGGAAGAGAACCCACGCGATGCCAAAACGATTATACAAAAAGTAATATTGGCGGCACAGGCAAGAGCAGCAGCTAAGCGTGCTCGTGATATGGTGCAAAGAAAAAGTGTTTTAGTAGGAGGTGGCTTACCGGGTAAACTGGCTGATTGTTCAGAAAAAGATCCCGGAAAATGTGAGTTGTTTCTTGTCGAAGGGGATTCGGCAGGTGGTACAGCCAAACAAGGCCGTGACAGAAGTTTCCAAGCGATTCTTCCATTAAGAGGTAAAATTCTTAATGTTGAAAAAGCTATGGAACATAAGATATATGACAATGAGGAAATCAGAAATATGTTTACGGCACTTGGTGTGAAAATCGGAACATCTGAAGATGCAAAAGCACTTGATATTTCAAAGTTGAGGTATCATAAATTGATTATTATGACCGATGCGGATGTGGATGGAAGTCATATCGCCACACTGATACTAACTTTTATATTCCGTTATATGAAAGAACTCGTGGAGCAGGGTTTTGTATATATCGCCCAGCCACCATTATATTTAGTAAAAAAAGGGAAAGATCAGGAATATGCATGGAATGATGTTGAAAGAAAAGGCTGGGTAACCAAATTAGGACAGGGAAAAGATGATAGTGTTACTATTCAACGATATAAAGGTTTGGGAGAGATGAATGCAGAACAACTTTGGGAAACGACTATGAATCCTTTAACCAGAACGTTGAAACAAGTTACTATCGACAGTCTTTCAAATGCAGATGGTGTGTTTAGTATGCTGATGGGCGATGAGGTGCCCCCAAGAAGAGAATTCATTGAAACCCATGCAAAATATGCGAAAATTGATGTTTAATTTCTTTTGAAAAGCTTTTTGAAAACAATGTCCACATAATGTGGAGAGGTATTTTAAAAAGTTTTTGGGTAAAATAAGTATTTTTAGTAGCTTGTCCATTGAGCGCAAGCTCTAATCTTAATTCACTAACAATAAATTCTATTAAAATGTCAAAAATGATCACAGCTTATTGCATGAAAACAAAGGAAAAAAATGTTCCAATGCAAGATGCAGTAATAACAAAAACAGCCCGTGGTGGATATATGGCACAGGGTCACGATGGAAAAGGAAACAAAATGACAACTATGCTTGGAGAAGCAGCAGCTTTGGAAGCTGTAAAAAATGGTGTCGCCAAGAAATCATGGTAATTGAAAAAAAATATTTTTTAAGCCGTTTAGTAATAAGCGGCTTTTTTCTTTTTTAAAAATAAACTATATGAGGTACTTTTTTACGCTTTTGATTCTTATGATTGTCTCAGCTCATTCTCAAGCTCAGTATTCTGTAAATGGAAGTGCTGTTCAAAATACATGTCGTTGTTATACATTAACACCAAACATCACAACGCAATTCGGTGCAGTATGGAACAACAATAAAATAAATCTGAATCAGTCTTTTGATTTTACATTTCAGGTTTTTTTAGGTTGCACAGATGGAAATGGAGCGGATGGAATTGCATTTGTTTTACAAAAAACAAGCACAACCATAGGAACAACAGGAACCGGTGGGGGTAGCATGGGATATCTTGGAATCAATCCTGCAGTTGGCGTTACATTAGATACTTACCAAAACACAAGTCCTGATAATGATCCTTTTTATGATCATATTGCCATTCAACTAAATGGCAATACCAATCATCTTTCAGCGAATACCATAACTCCTCCTACACCCATATCTGCCACAAATAATAACGTAGAAGATTGCTTAAATCATAATTTACGTGTTGTATGGAATGCAACCACTAAAAATATGATTGTTTATTTTGATGCTCAACAAAGATTGAGTGTAACCAACGATTTTGTAAATACAGTTTTTGCAGGAGATAGCTTAGTTTATTGGGGCTTTACAGGTGCTACAGGTGGATTATCAAATGAACAGAAATTTTGTACTATATTGACACCCTCCTTCCATTTCGCCCCGAATCAAAAAAAATGTGTATTTGAGCCTATCACTTTTTATGACTCAACAACGAGCTTTGCAGGTGTTACTAAAAGATATTGGAATTTCGGCGATGGCAGTCCTATTGATTCAGTTAATATAAACCCAGTACATATATACACAACACCTGGACAATACAATGTAATACTTCGTGTGAAAGGCCTTGATGGTTGTGAAGAAACCATAACTCAAATTGTAAATATTGGCGCAAAACCTAATGCAGGGTTTAGCTATACTTCAAATTGTGCCACATTGACTGTTCAATTCACAGATACCTCGCGAATTACTCCTGGAACCATAAATTCTTGGTACTGGAATTTTAGTAGCATTAGCCAAACTTCAACCCAACAAAGTCCATCAGTAGTATGTACAGCTCCAGGGCCATTGAATGTTCAGTTTGTAGTAACATCTTCCCAGGGTTGCTCATCCGACACATTAAATACTGTTATTAATGTTGCCGCTTTACCAACTGTAAGCTTTAGTGCATTGAATGCGGTTTGTGCAACAACTCCAGCATTCGGATTAAGTGGGGGCAGTCCAGTTACAGCTACCGGTATCGGGACTGGAGTTTATTCAGGTATTGGTGTCACTAGTGCTACCGGTATTTTTAATCCATCAGTTGCCGGAGTAGGCACGCATACTATAACATATACTTACACTGAAGTTGGAGGGTGTTCTTCATCAGCCACACAAACAATAACTGTAAATGCATCTCAAAATGCATCGATAAACCCTGTTGCTGCTTTGTGTTTAAATGATAACAATCAAGTGTTGAGTGCCAATCCTTCAGGGGGAGTGTTTTCAGGAAACGGTACAGATGCTACCGGTAATTTTAACCCCACAGCAGCAGGCGTTGGTACACAAACAATAACTTATAGTGTTCCATCTGATCCATGCGTAATAGATGGTACGATTTCAATTGTAGTTAATCCAATACCATCGAATGTTTCTGCAGGCCCTAGTTTTTCGATTGTTGTTGGTGGCGGTGTAAACCTGCAAGCTTCGGGTAGTGCTAATAGTTATACATGGACGCCATCAATAGGATTATCTAACCCTAGTATTTTATCCCCATTTGCCAATCCTCAGCAAACTACAGTATATACATTAACTGCTGAAAATAGTTTTGGTTGTTCTTATTCAGATACAATGGTCGTTACCGTAAATGCACCTTGTTTGGATCCTGCTAAAATTTTTACTCCCAATAATGACGGACTTTACGACAAATGGGTTGTTTTCAATAGTAATTGCATCAGTAAAGTAGAAGCTAATGTGTATAACAGATGGGGAGGATTGGTGTATCACTCAGATGACTATCGCAATACATGGGATGGCTCTTACAAAAACAAGACATTGCCGGATGCTACATACTACTATGTTTTAAATATTGTGGACAATAACGGCATCAAATATACCAAGAAGGGCAGTGTAACCATAATGAGATAACTTCAAAAATAATCTAAGATGAAAGTAAAACAATTGGTGCTGATGGGAATAATAATGTTGGGTGTTAAAAACAGTAATGCACAACAAATATTTTCTATCAGTCAGTATGTGCAACACAATTTCATATATAATCCTGCAGCAGCTGGAGCAAATGAATATGCTTCCGTAGGGGCAACGTATAAAAAAATGTGGTCCGGAATTGAAGGTGGCCCTCAGACTACAATATTATTCGGAGATAAATATTTCAAGAATAGCAAAGCCGGATTGGGAATTGTTTTGTATAATGATGTTACTGGTCCAATTTCAAGAACCGGAGGAGATATCAATCTGTCTTACAGTATTCCATTTTCAGATAAAAAAAGATTGATGTTTGGTGTCGCTGGACAGTTTTTACAAGAAAGTATTGATAAAGCTCAGGTAGAAAAATATATTCCCGGAGATCCATTGCTGGCAGGTCCAGGGTCTTATTTTACAGGAGACGCTGCAGCGGGCGTTTATTATACTTCATCTACTTTAAATTTAGGTTTTTCAGCCAAACAATTGGTACAATCTAAGTTGGATTTTATAAAATCAAGTACTATGGAAGAAGGCCGACTCTACAGACACTATTATTTAATGGGGTCTTATAATTGGAAAACTGATGAAGACAATGTGATTGTTCCCAACTTTATTGTGAAATTGTCTGCACATGCTCCTGTTGATATTGAAGCAGGATGCAGGATTGAACATAAAGATTTAATCTGGGGAGGATTTAATTTTCATTACAAACAGAATTTTTCCGCTTTTGCCGGTATAAAATTAAACCACAAACTCGCTATTGGGTATGCATATGACCAATATACAACGCCTTTAAGTACCTTTTCAGCAGGAGGCGGTGCGCACGAAATTATGTTAAGGCTTTACTTTATAAAAAAATAATTTTATCTTTAGCCTCATTTTGAGGTATGAAACACATCTTTTTATTTTTTAGCCTATTTTTTAGCTGTATTACCTATGGTCAATATACGTTAAACGGAAACGCCACCCAAGACAATTGCCATTGCTACACACTTACACAAAATGTTAATACTCAGCAAGGTTCTGTATGGAATAATACAAAAATTGATCTGTCGCAATCTTTTGATTTTACTTTTCAGGTATTTCTAGGATGTTCCGATTTTTTTGGAGCAGATGGCATCGCATTTGTATTGCAACCAATAAGTACATCTGTTGGAACAAGTGGTGGCGGAATGGGATACGAAGGGATTACACCTTCAGTAGCCGTGACTTTAGATACTTATCAAAATTCAAGTCCTGATAATGATCCGTTTTATGACCATGTTGCCATTCAGTTAAATGGAAATATCAATCACAGTGCTGCTACTACACTCACACCATTAACTGCTATTTCTGCAACTAGTTTTAACGTAGAAGATTGCCAAAACCATATTTTAAGAATAGTATGGAATGCCGTTACAAAAAACATGGCAGTTTCTTTTGATAATCAACCCAGAGTAAATGCCACATATGATTTTGTAACCAATGTTTTTGGAGGAAATAATTTGGTATACTGGGGATTTACAGGAGCTACTGGTGGACAAAATAATCTTCAGAAGTTTTGTACGCAGTTGACCCCTTCTTTCCACTTTTTGCCTAACCAAACAAAATGCGTAAATGAGCCTATTACATTTTACGATTCAACTGTTAGTTTTACAAATCCTGTAACCCGAGTATGGGATTTTGGTGATGGCTCTCCTGTAATTAACAATGTTGTAAATCCAACACATATTTATTCAACCGGAGGAGACTTTACCGTAGTGTTGACGGTTACTAGTTTGGATGGTTGTCAGGAAGTTTTTACACAAACTGTACATGTCGGATCTAAGCCGGTTGCAGGATTTACCACTTCAGGATCTTGCTTGAATACACCTATATTATTCACAGATACTTCGCATGTAACAGTAGGAACGATAAATACTTGGTTCTGGGAACTTGATAATTTAGGCATCACGTCTACTAATCAAAATACTTTTACCACTTATAGTACACCAGGCATAAAACATATCAAATTCGTTGTAAAATCAATTGAAGGCTGTGTTTCGGATACACTTTACCGTGATATAGCTATTTCTGATCGTCCGTTAGTTGCTTTTACTTATACAGATTCAGTTTGTTTGGGAACACCAACTTATTTTACTGACATGTCAACGACAACTTTTGGCGGTGTTAATTACTGGCAATGGAATTATAGTGATAGCGCTTTTCCTGCGAACATTCAAAATCCATCGCATATTTTCACAACTGCAGGTCCTCATAATGTAACACTTACTAGTTCAAATTCGGGAAGTTCTGCTTGTGCAGGAACAGCAGTAACACTTAGTGTGTTTGTGGCTGATAAACCTGTTGCTGACATGAGAGATACAATAGCTTGCGAAAGACAATCTATTCAGTTGATAGATTCTTCATATTCTAATGATGGATTAGCTATTACACAATGCTGGTGGGATTTAGGCAATGGGCAGTTTTCAAATCAATGCAATCCAACGGTTACCTATAATACATCCGGACCGGTGATTGTCAAACATGTAGTTTATAATTCAAGAGGATGTAAATCAGATACAGCTGTTTTTACCATTACAGTTGCAGACAAACCAATTGTAAAATTTGGTTTCAATGCACCCGTATGTAACGATAGTAGTTTACACTTTACAGACTCTTCAACTGTTAATACTGGTATTGTCAATCAGTGGAATTGGCTAAATAATAATACAACAATCAGCACTTCGCAGAATCCTACTGCTTATTTTCCATTTGGAGATAATCAAATCGGCCTATCTGTTCTTAGTAATTTAGGTTGCTTCAGTGATACAGTATACAAGCCTTTTAGATTAATTAGAAATCCAGTAGTTGAAATGCATTTCAATGATACCTGTAAATATTCTCCAGTAAGATTTACTGCCAATGAAACATCAACCAATATTGGCATCAATCAATGGCAGTGGTATTTTGGGAATAGTCAAAATGGTACAGGTACTCCAATTTTTAATACCTATACTGCCAATGGGCAATACAACATCACATTATATGCTACATCAATTGAGGGTTGTAAGGACACAGTCAATGGTTTGATAAACATTTATGGTACAGATGCTGATGCCGGTGCAGATGTAATAGCTGGAGTCAATCAGCCAATACAACTTAATGCAACTGGTGGTATCAGTTACCAATGGACTCCTGCTACCGGATTAAATGCATCAAACATACCCAATCCCGTTTCAACCCATGCTGTTACCGGAGAATATACATACTACCTCAAAGCGTATACACCTGGAGGTTGCGAGAGTTATGACACTATTGTTATTAAAGTATACAAAGGTCCAGATCCTTATTTGCCATCAATTTTCACACCTAATAATGATAATGTGAATGATGTGCTTAAGCCTTTTCTTGTTGGATTAACAAAATTTGAATATTTCGCTATTTACAACAGATATGGCCAGCAGATTTTTTACTCTACAAGTACAAATAAAGGTTGGGACGGAAAATATCAAGGCAAAGAACAACCTATAGGAAGTTATATTTGGGTTATAAAAGCCGTAAACTGGAATAGTTCAGGCGGTGTACCTACCATATATAAAGGTTCTGTTTTGCTGGTACGTTAATTTTTTGGGAAAACACTCAGATGCATCCTATTCAGAAATTCATAAATATCAGACATTGACTTGATATTTTCTACAATCAATATTCCATTTTTCCCAACCTGTTTTAACCTTGCTTTGTTGGTTCCCGTTTGCAGGAAAAGTAAAATACGATTAAACGTTTCGCTTTGGAAATAAGGAGATTCGGGATTGCCAACAAAGAAGCATTTCATGTTTTCGTTTTTCAAAAACAATTTTTCAAATCCCAATTCTACTGCAATTTTTCTGCAACGAACTGTTGTAAATAAATCTTCAGCAGCAGGAGGAATCGGCCCAAATCTATCGATAAGCTCATTATGGAAATCAATTAAATCTTCTTCAGTTTCACAATTATCTAATCTTGAATATAAACTCAATCTTTCACTGATGCTTTCTACATAATCATCGGGTATTAAAATTTCAAGGTCGGTATCGAAGGTGCAATCTTTCACGAAATCATCTTGCTGACTGATTTCTTGTTTGAATAATTCTTTAAACTGTGTTCTTTTCAATTCGCGAATGGCTTCATCTAAAATCTTTTGATACATTTCAAAACCAATTTCTGAAATGAATCCGCTTTGTTCACCGCCAAGCAAGTTTCCTGCGCCTCTGATATCTAGGTCACGCATGGCGATCTGAAAACCACTGCCTAAATCACTGTATTGTTCCAGTGTGTTTAAACGCTTACGACTATCAGGTGGTAACGTACTCATGGGAGG
This sequence comes from Chitinophagaceae bacterium, assembly GCA_947461495.1. Lineage (GTDB taxonomy): Bacteria > Bacteroidota > Bacteroidia > Chitinophagales > Chitinophagaceae > Ferruginibacter. The sequence continues at coordinate 771 of CANHLV010000031.1, read as the reverse complement.
CGCTAGCAGATAACAGAATGCTTTTTTATTGCTTCTGCCCACACGCCCGCGCAACTGGTGCAAATCACTCAATCCAAATTGATGGGCATTGTTTACGATGATGGTGTTTACGTTAGGAATGTCAACACCACTTTCAACAATGTTGGTGCACACTAGCACATCATATTTTTTATCCATGAAGTCGAGGATAGTATCTTCCAACTGATCACCTTCCATTTGCCCGTGCGCAAAGGCGATGCTGATATCCGGACATAATCCCTGTATGAAACTTTTCATTTCGGCCAATCCGTTCACTCTGTTGTGAATGAAGAAAACCTGTCCGCCTCTTTCCGTTTCGTAATAAATAATATCACGAATATTGTCTTCATTGAAAACAGTTACTTCTGTTTGAATGGGTTGACGGTTGGGTGGAGGTGTGTTAATGATGCTCAAATCTCTAGCGCCCATCAAGCTGAACTGTAAAGTTCTTGGTATAGGCGTAGCCGTTAGTGTAAGCGAATCAACGGTAGTTCTGATTTGCTTTAATTTTTCTTTGGCACTCACACCGAATTTCTGTTCCTCATCAATAATCATCACTCCCAGATCTTTGAACTTAACATCTTTACTCAGAATTGAGTGTGTTCCAATAATCACATCTATTTTTCCTTCCTCGAGTTTCTTTAAAGTTTCTTTTTTTTCTTTTGCAGATTTGAATCTGTTTATGAAATCAACTGTTACCGGAAAGTCTTTCAATCTTTCTTTGAAGGTCTTATAATGCTGATAAGCTAAAAT
>CANHLV010000030.1 GCA_947461495.1 Chitinophagaceae bacterium | reverse complement strand
TACTTAATCCCCAAACTTTTCAAAATATCCTCACTCTTATCCAATTTTGGGTCGGCAAATATAATGGTAATTCCTTCACTTTTATCAAGAATGAAATCATATTGCTTCTCCAAAGCTAATTTTTGAACTGCATTGTACACTTTATCCTGAACAGGCTTAATTAACTCTTGTCTTTTTTTAAACAAATCCCCTTCAAATCCGAATCGTTTTCTTTGTAAGTCCCTCAGTTCTTTTTCTTTATTAAAAATCTCATCTTCTCTTTTTTTCTTTAGATTATCAGGAAGCATAATCTGTTCTGCTTCAAAATCTTTTACCATCTTATCCATTAATGCTTGTTTCTGATCTATTTCCTGTTGCCACAAAGCGCTGAATTGATCCAATTTAGTTTGCGCATCCTTATATTCCGGCATTTTATCAAGAATATATTTAGAATCAATAACTGCATATCGTTGCGCTTGTATACTTCCGGAAGTTACTATCACCGCAAATAGAAATAATAATATTTTTTTCATTTTTATATTTTTTGAAAATAAAGATAAAATTTTATTCGGCTTCCTGACCAAGCATGAAAGTAAATTTAGCTGCTCCTTTAAATCCAGTGTTTTGATTAAATCTGTCCAAACCTACCCCATAATCAAATCCGAGTAAACCAAACATAGGCAAGAAAAATCTCATCCCTACCCCAACAGAACGGCGTAATTTAAATGGATTATAATCTTTAAAGCTATACCAGCCATTAGCGGCTTCAAAAAATGTGAGGCCATAAATTGTACTATTGGCATTAGTACTAAAAGGATATCTCAACTCAACAACATATTTATTAAAAATTGAAAAATATTCTGTAGGGCTAGCTCCATCCGGGTTTATGCGAGGATCAGAGCTTCTATAAACGGGGTATCCTCTATGAGAAATAATATCATAACCTAATAAAGCTTGTGTATTACTTAAGCCTGCATCACCAACCTGAAAGCGTTCGAAAGGTGAAATCTCCAAATTTGTATTGTATCTGCCTATGAATCCGAATTTGGCTGCAGCTCTCAAAATAAATTGTCGATTCTTGTCTGCACCTCTTGCATTGCCAATTGGGGTAAACCAGTCACCTGAAAAACGCCATTTGTGAAATTCAGGCAACTCAAATTTATTGGCGGTATTGGAATTGATGCCGAGCAAAGAATATGGTAAGGTGAACTGTCCACTTAAAGAAAAGTTAGAACCGCTGGTAGGAAAAATCGGGTTGGGACCAGCTGAATTTCTGATTAATGTTAATTTCAAACTTATATTGGTTGAATTTCCATTACTAAATCCACTGAAAATCTGACTGTAATTCTTTAATTTATATTGTTGAAAATTAACAGCATATATCAAATTAAAATAATCATCGGGCCATTTTAACTGCTTACCTAACGACAACCCTATACCCACTGTCTTAACAAAAGATGTGTCACCACAAGTTTTACAGTAACTACCATATGCATCTATTGAATTTGAATATTTGGTATTATAATAATTTACGGAGAATGAGTTTCTCTTTTTGCCTCCAAACCAAGGTTCTGTAAATGCAAAGTTGTATGAACGATAAGCTCTTCCATTAGATTGCAATCTTAAGCTCAAGCGCTGGCCATCACCTGAGGGAAGTGGATCCCAGGTTGATTTGCTTGTAATATTCTTAAGAGAAAAATTATTAAAAGTTACACCTAAGGTACCGGTTAACCCAATTCCGCCACCAAATCCGGCAGAAAGTTCCAACTGATCAGAAGATTTTTCTTCAACTTCCCAATTAATGTCAACAGTTCCATTTTCTGCATTCGGAACAATATTTGGATTAATTTTTTCAGGATTAAAAAAGCCAAGTTGAGAAAGCTCTCTTTGTGTACGAATAATATCAGAGCGGCTGAATTTTTGTCCAGGCACCGTTCTCATTTCTCTGAGTATCACATAATCTTTTGTTTTATCATTGCCTGAAACGGTTATCTTTCCATATGTTGCCTGAGGTCCTTCTGTCAATCTTATTTCAAAATCTATAGTATCATTATAAACAGCAGTTTCTGTAGGATCTATATGAAAAAACAGATAGCCATCATCCTGATACAAACTTCCAATATCACCTCCTTCTGCAGACATTTGTTTGCCCAGTCTCTTATTTAACAATTCGAGATTATAAACATCTCCTTTTTGAATGCCCAAAAGTAAAGTCAATATTGAATCAGAGTATTTTGTATTTCCTTTCCATGAAATATCTCCAAAAAAGTATTTGTGCCCTTCACTTACTTTAATGTGAATGTCCATGTTCCCTTTCTGATTAATAATTTGAGTGTCTGCTACAATTGCAGCATCTCTGAGTCCTTGAGCATTGTAATAATCGAGTACTTTATCCTTGTCTTCATTGTATTTACTTTCTGTAAATTTTGAAGCACTGAAAAATTTTGGTCTGAAATATGGGTCTAGTAGTTCTTTTGTCATTGAAGGCAACAAAATTCCATTGTGCCGAAGATACTCTTTGAAACTTAGGGCATTTGAAACTTCACCATAGGGACTTACTGGAGTGTCAGGATATAGTGTCAATCTTGCCATTTCCTTTGTTCCTTTCATTTGCTTTTTCAATCTTGCATCATCTACCTGAGCATTTCCACTGAAATTAACTGAATTGATTTTAACTTTTGTGCCTTTGTCTATAGTGAAAGTCAGAGCCACACTGTTGCTCATTCCCAATACCGTATCTTGTTGTGTTTGAATGCTAACATTTCTGTACCCCTTGTCGAAGAAAAACTTTCTAATAACCTCCACTGCACTGAGAGTCATGTTCTCGGTAAGAACCCTATCTTTTGCTAATCCTATTTTACCTTCCAAATCATCTTTCTCTCCTTTTTTCACCCCAATGAATTTAAAATCTATCAGCCTTGGTCTTTCCACTACACTGATTTCAATATAGATGTTTTGTTCTTCTAGTCTTGTTATTGAAATATCTACTTTAGAAACAAGATTTTGTTTCCAAAGTTTTGAAATGGCTTTCCCAAAAACATCCGAACCCGGTAATTGGACTTTGTCGCCAATTGCCATCCCTGAAATGGAAATGATCAGATTCGGGTCAAAAGCTTTTGTTCCCGTTACTGAAATACCTCCAATGGTATAAGATTTTGGATACTTAGAGTTGAATATTTCCAATAAAGCAGGGTTTACAGAAACGGGAATTGTATCAATTTGTGCCCATAAATCATGAGAAAAAAAAGAAAAAACAATCAAAATCAAATACTTTCTATAAATCCCTTGCATCAATTTTATTTTACGTGCGGCAAATTAAGCTCTATATTTAAAACTATTTGTTAAATGAAAAGCCGAAACCAATCAAAAATATTGATTATCAGCTTAGTTTCCTTGAATTACTTTTCTATTTGAATACTTTTTTTCAACTGGTCACCGGTTTTTCCAAACCTTCGCTGTCTTTGTTGGAAATCTATTATTGCTTCATATAAATTTTCTTTTCTGAAGTCAGGCCACAAAGTCTGAGAGAAGTAAAGTTCAGTATATGCAAGTTGGTACAATAAAAAATTGCTGATTCTGTGTTCGCCGCTGGTTCTGATCATTAGTTCAGGATCGGGAATACCCGCGGTTGAAAGATAATTGCAATATACTTCCTGGTTGATATTTTCAGGTAGTAAGATACCATTCAGCACATCATAGGCAATTTTTTTTGTGGTATGGATGATTTCCCATCTGCTGCTGTAACTGAGAGCCATAACTAAATTCAACCCTGTGTTGACCGAAGTTTCGTTGATGGCTTCTTGTAAAGCTATTCTAGCGTGTTCAGGCATCATATCTGTTGCACCAATTACGTGAAGCCGGATATTATTTTTATTTAGTGTTGGCACCTCTTTTCTGATGGTATCAATGAGTAATTCCATCAAACCGGTAACTTCTTCCTGAGGTCTAAGCCAGTTTTCGGTGCTAAAAGCATAAAGGGTGAGATAATGAATGCCTAATTCGGCGGCACCTTCTACAATATTTCTAACACTTTCCACGCCATGAAGGTGGCCGAACAATCTGTCTTGACCTTTTTCCTGTGCCCATCGACCATTCCCATCCATGATGATGGCTATGTGTTCGGGAAGCTTATCAATATTGATGTTATCTTTTATACTCATGCATGCAGAAATTGGGCTATTCTATCCGCCGGCAAAAGTAACGAAAAATCAGTTGATGTGGGGGTTGAATATGAAATTGTTTGCCATTTGATTCTTACTTGGGATTGAACTAGATAAATAAAAAGCTGTCATCAATATGACAGCTTTTATTATTTTGAGAAAAAATTTATCATCAATTAGCAGAAGGACATCGATAAGACCCGATATTGAATGAAACCCCAATTTCAGCAATAACATATTGGTCTTTTTGTTTACTCCAACCTCTCTGACGTCCTGAAATACCTAATGGAGTTATCGCGCCACCTCTTTCAACTGATCTGTCTTGTAAGATTCCATCAATATTTAATTGTCCATTTGCCTCCAAAAACTGTGGCTTAATATTACCTGCAGCATCTGTCAGTCCTGTATATTGAGTGCTTACATCGTCGATGTAATCTGTAGTTGTAAATCTTTGGGTAACCTCAAAAGAAAGATTTACTTTTTTATTGATACTATATTTAATGCCTACTCCTAAAGGAATACATAAGGCCATTGTAGATAATGGCTTTGCCTCTTCCGTTTGTAAAGAATTTAAGTAATATTTTTCTCCATCATAAGTTGCATAAGGATTAAAGCTAAATACACCAAGACCCAAAGTCATGTAGGGAGTAAAGCTGTAATTGATATCGTTAGGAATGTATTTGAAGAAATTAAAATCTCCTTGAACGCCAAATTCAAAAATGTTTGAATTGAATTCCAAGCCTCTTGTATGTTGATAGTCATTTTTACTCAACAAATCATCATATCCCAATTGTGCAAATCTTCCGGCAACTCTAAGGCCAACATAATTGCCGAACTGTTTTCTAAAAAACAAACCTAATGCGGGCTTTGGTCTGTTCAAACCTGAACGAGTGTTCAGATCGCCGAAATAATGAGCCCCTCCTATAGAAAATCCGAATTCACCTTGCTGAATATAGCCGTCCTGAGCTTGAGTATTCGTGAATACAAAACATAAAACAAACAAAGAAAGTAGTGTCCTTTTCACGTTCAATTGATTTTTGAAGTTCAAAAAATGAAATGTAAAGATAACGTATGCTCGTTGATTTACACGATTTTACGATATGAAATCAGTAATATTTATGTAAATAACGTGAAAAACGTTTTTGATGTATATTTTATTTGTTAATTTTTTATTGTGCAACAACTTTTTCCACTCTTAAACCGGCACTCATCACACCATCAAGAGGATTGTCACGCATGAGATTTTGGAGTGAAAAATGATACTCACCATTTTTTCTGAATCTTCGCGGCTTATCATTTAATAATTTCCTTACTTCCCAAATGTCATCCATACCGGAACCATACCAACCATTTGCATCATCACTCAAGGTTAAATTTTGTTTTTGAACATTCATTTGATCGCCAGGAGACTGCAATCCTACATTCAGCCAGATGTTATTGTACTTATAAGAATCTGTATGTCTGATAATAATGTAAATATTATAATAAGCCAAAGTGTCGTTTATGATAAAAGAGCCATTACATGTATAATTATGTTTCCAGCTGTGATGACTTATTGGAATGCTTTTTTCATATACATCTATTTGGCGGCAACTGTTTAATAAAAACAGCAATATGCAAATAGTAATTAGTCTTGTATTTGATTTCATCGTAGGGAATTACAAAAATAAATGTAATGTGTTATAATTATAAAACATTCAATACCTGTTCTTTTGCTTTTTCTAGTTCATCCTTCATGAGCACCACACATTTTTGAATATCCACGTCATAAGCTTTGCTGCCTGTGGTATTAATTTCTCTTCCTATTTCCTGTAATAAAAAAGATAGTTTTTTACCTTTACTGATTTCTGTATCATTCAGCATCTCTATAAAATAATCACAGTGTTGTCTTAATCGAATTTGTTCTTCATGAATGTCAATTTTTTCCATGTAATAAATCAACTCCTGTTCCATTCTGTTATTATCTATATTTTCTTTTCCCACATGTTCCGTTAATAATTTATTGATTTCTTCCTTAATCCGGATTTTTCTGTTAGGTTCAAAAACCAAAATAGCTTCTTCTTGCTCTCTTATTTTTTCGATACGAGTCAGTAAGTCTTTTTTAAGTGAAGCCCCCTCTTCCAATCGATGTGTATTTAATGCTGCGATAGCGTTATTCAATACTTCTTTAAAGAAAGCAAAATCTGGTTCACTTAAAACTTCCATACTTGGAGAAACAACTTCAGGCAAACGAAGCAATGCACTTAAAACAGAATTGGTATCAATTTTCAATTCTCCAGCGAGTTGATCAATTTGATGATAATAAGCTTTTATCAATTCAGTGTTGATGATTACCGGTTTGGAAGTTCCATTTTGTTTGATGCTGATATAACAATCAATGGTGCCTCTAATTAAATTTTCCTGTATCACATTTCTGATGTCAAATTCAAAAGGCTTTAACAGAGGCGGTAATTTCAATTGCAATTCAAACTGTTTTCCATTTAATGTTTTAATCTCTACAAAAAATGTTTTATCGCCTACAGTTTGTTCTGCTCTTCCAAACCCAGTCATTGACTTTAGCATAATGATTATTATTTTGATGCAAGTTAATTGATAATTTCTTTGTTTGGAGAATGATAGTTTTTGTAAAATCAAAAGTCAAAATTTAAAATTCAAATTAGCATCAACGGTTTTTTACTTTTTACTTTTGAATTTTGACTATGTAATTTTTTTCATTAAAAAAGCCCAGCATTTTGTGCCAGGCTTTAATATATAATGGGTTAGTAAGTACTGGAGAATAATTTCTCCGACACAATATTAAAAATAATTTTTGCTATACAAAAAAATATTTTAAAGTATTTTATCAACATTTTGTTTTGTCGTGTGGATAAGGGGGAGTTGATTTTGTGATATTGATTTGAAATCAAAATTAAAAATTAAAAAATTAAAAAAACATTTCCTATTGAAACTGTTGATTTTACTGATGTTTCGAGAGAATGTATTTTTTTATTTTATAAATTTTATTATTTTATTTTGATATTTTTTTTGGTGAAAAATGAAAAGCATATTCAATAATTTTTTTTTTGATTTTTTTGAATAAACTGAAATTATTCATAAAAAAAGAGGCAGCTGAAATGCAATTGCCTCTTTTTAATTTTTACTTTTTACTTTTAAATTACACCGCTTTCACAAACTGTACTTCTGCATTCACATAAACATCATCACTCAATAACATACCGCCCGCTTCAAGAGGTGCATTCCATACCAAACCATAATCACCCCTATTTATAATTGCTGTTAGTTCAAAGCCGATTTTAATTTGACCCCAAGGATCTTTAACCAACTCGGAAGCCAATACATTTACTTCAACAGATTTTGTAATTCCTTTGATGGTAAGATTGCCATTTATGGTATATGTTGATTTACTTGTTTTTGTCATGCCGTTGCTTTCAAATTCAATAACAGGAAATTGATCTGCATCAAAAAAATCTGCGGCTTTTAAATGGCCATCTCTTTGGTCATTGCCTGTTGATACAGAAGCTACTTCTGTACTAAATTTAATTTTAGCCGAATCAAACTGATCGTCTTCTGTAGTTACGCTTGCACTACATTTTGAAAATTCTCCTTTAACATTTGTAATCATCAAATGACGTACTTTAAACCCTACGTGAGAATGAGATGCATCAAAGTTCCAAGTTGTTGTTGCCATAATATTTTAATTTTTATTTTTGATATCACAAATATAATACATTGATATATATTTGTAACCAGTTACTTAATTGTATATCAATATACTTTTTGTAAGTAATGTTGTAAACATTGAATCATGGCGGAAAAAAATATTTTACTTTCTTGTCCTTTTAAATATACTTTAAACATTTTTAAAGGCAAATGGCGCTTCTCCATTATTTATAGTTTATTGAAAAAAGACACATTACGTTTTAAAGAACTAGAAAGAGATATTAATGGCATCACCTCAAGAATGTTGATCAAAGAATTGAAAGAATTAGAAAAAGAAAAAGTTGTGAAAAGAAAAGCATTTGCCACCGTTCCTCCTACTGTAGAATACAGTCTTACGCCTTACGGAAAAACATTGCAGCCCATCATTACTTCAATGCATCAATGGGGCGAAAATCATCTCGAAGAAAAAAACAAATCATCCAAAATCAAAAACTAATAATAGAATTATGCAATTCCCTTCGCCGGTTTCCATACAATGGATTGGAGATTTAATCAACGCAACAAAAATTATTGGCAACAACAACTACTCAGCAACAGGCATCAATGAAATACATAAAGTTTCAAAAGGTGATTTGGTGTTTGTTGACCATCCAAAATATTACGACAAGTGTATCAACAGTGAAGCAACTTATATCATCATTAATAAAGAAATGGAAGCGCCGGAAGGGAAAGCTTTACTTGTTGTAGATAGCCCTTTTGATGCCTATAGTAAAATCGTAAATCACTTTCGTCCATTTGAACCTGCTCATAGTTTACATAGTGAAACGTCAACAATTGGTGAAGGAAGTTTTATTTATCCCAATGTATTCATAGGACATCATGTAACGATTGGGAAAAATTGTATTATCTATCCCAATGTCACAATTATGGATCACTGCATTATCGGCGACCATGTAATCATCCAAGCGGGTTCAGTTATTGGTGGTAATGCATTTTATTATAACACAAAAAAAGATCGTGATGTATGGTATAAAAAAATGCCTGATTGTGGCAGAGTGATTGTTGAAGATTATGCTGAAGTTGGTGCAGGCTGTACGATTGATCGTGGTGTGAGTCATGATACCATCATCGGCGCAGGTTCAAAACTAGATAATATGATTCATATCGGACATGACACAGTAATTGGAAAAAATTGTTTGATTGCCGCACAAGTTGGTATTGCAGGAGCTACAACGCTTGAAGATGGCGTCACATTATGGGGTCAAGTAGGTGTAAGTAAAACACTTACGATTGGAAAAAATGCAGTAGTTCTTGCACAGAGTGGAGTTGGCGGAGATCTTGAAGCCGGTAAAATTTATTTTGGTTCGCCAGTGCAAGACGCAAGGACGAAACAAAAAGAATTAGTTTGGATCAAAAGAATTCCTGAACTATGGGAAATGACAAAGGCTAAAAAGTAGGCCATGTCATTCAATACAAATCCCTTTGTTCTTTGCAAATTTTAACGATAAAAAGAATGTTCAATATTAATCACAATTGAAAATTATATACCTTTAAGAAAAAACAATTTTATTATGTCATTATTCAAATCGGGTAATCCCACCCTTTCGGAAAATAAATTCAGGGATACTGTTATTTCAACTCCTATTTCAAGTGAGAATACCATGACAATTGGCGGTACGCTCAACAAATTCGGCTTTATGCTGCTAATGTTGATGGGTTCTGCATTTTACTCATGGAAAGAAGCTGCTAACCTTGGCGAAAACACGATGCCATTGGTTATTGGTGGTGCTATTGGTGGCTTAATCATCGCAATCGTTTTAATTTTCAAAAAAGAATGGTCGCCATTTTTAGCTCCATTATATGCTTTACTTGAAGGACTTTTCATCGGAGCCATTTCCGCTTTCTTTAATGCTGCCTATCCCGGTATCGTACTTCAAGCGGTTGGATTGACCTTCTCCGTTGGTTTCGGTATGTATTTTTTATATACTTTCCGCATTATCAGAGCTACAGAAAAATTCAAATCTGTTTTGATTGCGGCAACTGTAGGTATCGGTTTATTTTATTTAGCAACCATGATTATCGGTTGGTTTGGTGTAAATGTAAACGAAACCATGCCTTTCATTAATGGTGGCGGTATGTTCGGTATCGGATTTTCAGTATTTGTAGTAGCCATCGCTGCGTTAAACCTGATTCTCGATTTCGATATGATTGAACAAGGTTCGGCTATGGGCGCTCCTAAATACATGGAATGGTATGGTGCTTTTGGGTTGATGGTAACTTTCGTTTGGTTGTATATGGAGATTTTGAGATTGTTGTCGAAGTTGAATAGGAGGTAAAGCCCCCTAAATCCCCCAAAGGGGGACTTGGCCTCCGCTGGTCTTTTGACCTGCGAAGCATCAAGAATAAACTGTCTTCTCAGAAATGTCTCCTGAAAGGGACGTTGCGTTTCTAAAAGAATAATATAAAGCCGAGATTTTTTCTCGGCTTTTTTTGTGCCTTCGCTGGTCTTTTGACCTGCGAAGAATCAAGAATAATTCAAAGCCGGGATTTTTTCTCGGCTTTTTTGTGTTTATTTGAGTCTCAAAATTTTCATTATGCAAAAAATTGTATCTGTTATCGTTGGTCTGTTAATTTTTAGTGGCAGTTTCGCTCAAACAAAACTTATCGAAAAAGTAACTAAAAAAGGCGACGAGATTGTCATTCCTTATGAAAAATATTTGTTGCCAAACGGACTAACAGTAGTGCTACATGAAGACCATAGTGATCCAATAGTGCATGTTGATATTACTTACCACGTAGGAAGTGCCAGAGAAGAAATCGGCAAAAGCGGTTTCGCTCATTTCTTTGAACACATGCAGTTTCAGGGAAGTGATAATGTGGGTGATGAACAACATTTTAAAATTATCACAGCAGCCGGCGGAACATTGAATGGCAGCACCAATCAAGATAGAACAAATTATTTTGAAACGGTTCCCAGCAATCAATTGGAAAAAATGTTATGGTTGGAAGCCGACAGAATGGGTTTCTTTTTAGATGCTGTAACTCAACAAAAATTTGAAATACAAAGAAGCACCGTAAAGAATGAAAGAGGACAGAATTACGATAATCGTCCTTATGGCTTGGTGAATGAATTCAGCAGTAAAAACTTGTATCCTTACGGACATCCTTACAGCTGGCTTACTATTGGATATGTTGAAGACTTGAACAGGGTTGATGTGCAGGATTTGAAAAACTTTTTCTTAAGATGGTACGGGCCCAACAACGCAACGCTTACCATTGGTGGAGATCTGAAGCCTGCCGAAGCATTGAAATTGGTAGAAAAATATTTCGGTTCTATTCCAAAATGTCCTGAAGTAACAAAAACTATTTTAC
>CANHLV010000029.1 GCA_947461495.1 Chitinophagaceae bacterium | reverse complement strand
CTAAAAATAAACAAACACCATCTTAACCCAAAATAAAAAAGGCCTCACAACTGTGAGACCCTCAATAATCTGGTTTTATGAATATTAAAACTGTTCTAATTTAGAAAAGAAGAAATCCCCTTCAATAGCAGCATTTTCATCACTATCACTTCCGTGAATTGCATTTTCTCCAATTGAAGCTGCAAATTTCTTACGAATTGTACCTTCTTCTGCATTAGCAGGATTGGTAGCGCCGATCAATTTACGGAAATCTTCAACAGCATTTTCTTTTTCAAGGATCGCTGCTGTAATTGGGCCGCGACTCATAAATTCAACCAATTCACCAAAGAAAGGTCTTTCTTTATGGACAGCGTAAAATTCACCCGCTTTGGCACTGCTAAGGTGTAACATTTTCATAGCTACAATGCGAAAACCTGCATTATTAATCATTTCAAGAATGGCTCCTGTATTGCCTTTTTCAGTAGCATCAGGCTTAATCATCGTAAAAGTTCTGTTGGTCATTTTGTATATTTTTGGGCGCAAAGATAATACCTTAACATCTATTTACAGAATGGAATTTGCCTATTCAACGATAAAACTTACATTTGCGCCACATTTATGGATGCCATCAATAATATATTTCCCGAAATTGCAAGTCCCAAAAAACTGGTGATTACCATGCACCAGAAACCTGATGGGGATGCCATGGGTTCTACACTTGGTTTGTATCATTTTCTGCTTCAATTTGGTCATGATGTTACAGTGATTTCACCTACTAACTGGGCTAGCTTTTTAGATTGGATGCCCGACAGTAAATCTGTGCTGGATTATGAAAAGGAAACTAAAAAATCAGATGAATTAATCAATCAAGCTGATTGGATTTTTTGCTTGGATTTCAATACCATGAGCCGCACCAAAAAAATGGAAGAGGTTTTATTGAATTCCAATGCAACAAAAATTTTAATAGATCATCACCAACAACCTCAAACAGAAGTATTTCATTTTGGCATTAGCGATACTACAAAAAGCTCTACAGCAGAAATGGTATATGATTTTATTAATGCTTCGGGCCATAATGATAAAATTAATGACAACATTGCTCAATGTCTATACTCAGGTGTCATGACAGATACCGGTTCATTCAGATTTCCATCAACTTCAGCATCGGTTCATACCATGGTTGCAGATTTGATTTCAAAAGGATTGAAACATAGCATCATTCATGAAAATCTTTTTGATAATTTTTCTGAAAATCGCTTAAGATTTATTGGAAACACCCTATTAAATCGCATGCAGGTTTTCTATGAATACAACACGGCTTTAATTTCTATAACTCAACAGGATCTGATCAAATACAATATTAAAACTGGAGATACAGAAGGATTGGTTAATTATCCGTTAAGCATTGAAGGCATTAAGCTAGCAGCCATCATCATCGACAGGGGAGAAGAAAGAAAATGTTCTTTTAGAAGCAAGGGTAGTTTTGATGTGAATACATTTGCCAGAAAATATTTCAATGGCGGTGGACATTACAATGCGGCAGGCGGACAAAGCAAGGATTCATTGGAAACAACAGTTTCAGACTTTATCAAAGCCATGCATGAAAATAAAAATGAATTAAGTACTTATCAATTTTAAAAATAAAAAAACAATGCGTAAGATTTCTCTATTTACATTGGCAGTGATTCTACTTGCTGCTTGTCAACAAAATTTCAAGAAAGGTGATAAAGGTCTTGAATACAAAATCATTTCAACCGGTAAGGGGCCTAAAATTAAAGTCGGACAATTCATGCAATTGCAAATAGCCCAATATATCAATAACGGCAAAACTGATTCTTTGTTAAATGACAGTAGAACCAATGGCGCTTCTATCATTGAACCATTTGATTCGACTTCAGTTCCTCCAGAATATTTTAAAATACTTTCACAGGTAAAAAAAGATGATAGTCTTGTAATCAGACTTATTGTTGATAGTATGTTTGCACAAAACCCTACATCAATGCCACCTTTTATCAAAAAAGGATACCATTTTATTACAACAGTGAAAGTGTTGAATATTTTCAATACAAGAGAGCAAGCAGATAGTTGTAGTGTTGCTGAAATGAAAATCAAACAAGTAAAAGATTCTATTGAGAGCATTAAAATACTTGCAGATGATGATAAAAAATTACAAGATTTATTCAAGAAGAACAATATTAAAGCTACAAAGACTTCGCTTGGTGCTTATGTAGAAATGTTACAACCGGGCACAGGTGCTACAATTGATACTTCAGTAATTGTGAAAGTAAATTACACAGGTCGCACTTTAGATGGCAAAATGTTTGATAGCAATACCGATTCATCAAAAGGACATGTGGAACCTTTAAATGTAAACATGACAAACGACATGTCACTAGGTACCGCAGTAATCAAAGGTTGGACAGATGGTTTGAAAACACTTAACAAAGGAGCAAAAGCTAAATTCTATATCCCTTCTCCATTGGCTTACGGCAAACAAAAAGTTGGAGAAGACATTCCGGCCAGTTCAATTCTTGTTTTTGATATCGAAGTTTTAGATGTTTTAAACAAAACACAAGCTAAAGCTGAAATTGAAGCAAAAAAAGCTGAAAGGAAAATGAAACAAAAACTTTACATGGATAGTATTAAAAAAGCGATGCCAGATACGAGTAAGAGAAAAAATTAATTATAAAGTCAAAATTCAAAAATGCCGTTCTTTACAGAGCGGCATTTTTATATGTATTAAAAATGGTAATGGTTTCAACAGCTTCTTTTACATCATGAACACGAAGAATTTTTGCGCCATTCATTAATGCCATGGTATTAGCAACTGTAGTTCCGTTAAGCGCTTCACTTGGTGATATGCCCAGTGTTTTATAAATCATGCCTTTTCTTGAAACGCCTGCCAAGACAGGACAATCGAGGATATTCAGTGTATTCAATTCCCTTAAGAGTTTATAATTGTGTTCATTCGTTTTCCCAAATCCAAAACCGGGGTCAAGAATGATGTCCTTAATCCCAGCACGAATGCATTCTTGTTTTTTTAAAATAAAATATTCAATTACTTCTTTAACCACATTGATATAAAGAGGGTTTTGTTGCATGGTTTCAGGTGTTCCTTGCATATGCATGGCTATATAAGGTACATTTAAATGCCCAACAGTTGATATCATGTTTTTGTCTAGTTCACCGGAACTGATATCGTTTACCACCGACGCACCTGCTTTGACAGAAAACGCAGCCACTTCACTGTAATAGGTATCAATAGATAATATTGTTTCCGGAAAATGCTCGTGCAATGATTCGATGACCGGTATTACCCTGTTTAATTCTTCCTTTACTGTAATCCTTGAGCTTCCTGGTTTTGTACTTTGACCTCCAATATCTAATATTGAGGCTCCCTGAACAATCATATTTCTTGCCAATCCAATAATATCTTCATGCGAATGGTCGAGATAACCTTTGTAAAAAGAGTCTGGAGTGATATTGATAATTCCCATTACAACAGGAGTTGACAGATCCATTATTTTTCCTTTGAAGTTGATAGTGCACATTGCCCGACTAATTGTATTTTTGTGAATATTTGGAAAGTTACAAATATCAGTTTGTTTACTTGTGCCATCAACATTAAAATTATTTTTTTCAATGACAGATACCAACCAACAATATGATCATGCCATCGCCCAATGTAAAAATACTTTTATCAAAAAGACTGCAGATTATGGCACTTCATGGCGTGTTTACAGAACGATTTCTATTGCCGACCAGATTTATATAAAAGCCAAAAGAGTTAAAACCATTCAGGACAAGCAAGAACAAAAAATAGGTGATGGGATAAAAAGTGAATTCGAGGGCATTTTGAATTATGCTGTAATTGGTTTGATTCAACTAGAATTAAAGAATGATGATGTAGAGCAACTAAGCGTTGAAGCTGTTTCTAAATTGTATGATGATATTATTAATAAAGCCAAGCATCTCATGACCAACAAGAATCATGATTATGGAGAAGCTTGGAGAGAAATGAGTCAGGAAAGTTTTATTGACTTGACATTAGCAAAAATCCTTCGCATCAAACAAATTATTGCTAACAATGGAGTAACAATGGTAAGCGAAGGAATTGATGCCAATTTTTATGACATATTGAATTACGCCGCATTTGGTTTAATATTGATAGCGGAAGGCAAACATTTCAATTAACCAATTTTCTTTTAAAACAACAACCTTTAAAATGAAAAAGCATTTACCCTTAATCGTAAGAATTTTAATTTCAGCACTTTTTTTATTATCTGCAGTTGCCAAATCCTTTCCAATCTGGGCTTTTGAAAAACAGCTTGTTGATTTGGGAATTGTCAATTGGTGCAATGCGCCATATTTAGCACGTTTAATCATTGCATTAGAAACAGCCATTGCCATAGCTATTTTACAAAGGCATTACATAAAGTCATTTGTTATTCCGATTACTGTATTATTATTGATTGCTTTTTGCAGTCACTTAGGAATGCAGATGTATGAACATGGCGCTATGAATGGCAACTGTGGCTGCTTTGGCCAATTAATCCCAATGACACCTTTGGAAGCTTTTATTAAGAATGTCATAACCATTCTCATGTTAATTTATTTGTACAGAAATGTAACCGATAAAGAAAAAGGAGAGAATCGGTTTTCAATCATTTTGTTGATTTATTTTTTTGCTGCTTTTTTACTATTTTTCTTTTTCCCATTTTGCCCATGTAAAAACACCTCAGAAACAAATGTTACAACACCACCAATTGTTTTTGATTCTTCAACAATAATTGTGGACACCTTTAATAAAAGCAATGCAGATACTGCCATTAATTCCATTAAAACCAAGGATACTTTAGTAGCAATAAAAGACACTTCAAAAGGCATTTACTCAATCATTGTTGAGCCTACTAAAACTATTTCCAAATTTTCGATGTATACTGACTTCAACGGCAAAACAGTAAACCTGGATGAAGGTAAAAAAATTGTATGTTTGTTTGTGCCTGGCTGTGACCACTGCAGGGATGCAGCAAAGGAAATGGTGAAATTATCTAGAAAACATAAATTACCTCCTGCATATGTTTTGTTTATGAACGAAGAAACATTTAAAATTCCTGAGTTTTATAAAGAAACAAAAATCAACTATCCTTATCATTTGATAGAAGACATTCCAACTTTCTTCAAATTGCTAGGTAATAATGGCTCCACTCCTGGAGTATTTTATTTATGGAATGGCAACATGATCAAATCCTACGAGGGTATAGAAAAAAACAAATTCAATGCTGAAGAAATGATTAAGGCTATTGAGTCTAATCAGATTCATTAAAATCATAAATCACATTAACTGAATGTCTTTCTTAAAAAAAATATTGAGTTCAGTCTTTGTGATTTTAGGTGTTGTGATTTTGGTTTTCATGTTGTTTCAATTTTTTGGAGATCCCGCTAAATTAATTGCAGGTCAAACCGGTGATAAGAAAACCATGGATAATATTCGTAAGGATCTGAATCTTGACCAACCCAAATGGAAGCAATTGCTCATTTATGTTAATGATATTTCTCCGCTGTGTATCTATAAAAAAGAAACATTAGCTCAAAAAAAAATGAATGGTATTTTCATCGGAAACAACATTCAATTCGGAATAAAAATCCCTTATTTAGGAAAGAGTTATCAAACCAAGAAAGCCGTAACACAGATGTTATGGGAAGCCTTACCTGGAACAATCTTTCTTGCCATTACAGCAATGTTCATCGCATGTTTGTTGGGTATAACAATCGGAATTATTGCAGCTATTAATAAACATAGCTGGATCGATAACCTGTCAATCATCAGCAGTATTGCAGGGGTTTCTGCACCTTCATTTTTTATGGCTATTGTAATCGCATATTTTTTTGGCATTTTACTTCATGATCAAACGGGTTTGAATTTTACTGGTAGTCTTTATTCAATAAATGAAATGACAGGAGAGGAGCAGCTGGAATTAAAAAACATAATCCTTCCAGCCATCACTCTGGGTATAAGGCCACTAGCAATGATTGTACAACTTACCCGTAGTGCTATGCTAGATGTAATGGGACAGGATTTTATAAGAACCGCCTATTCCAAAGGCTTAACAAAAAAGCAAGTAATATTGAAGCACGCCTTAAGAAACGCCTTAAATCCCATAGCCACTGCTATTACGGGCTGGTTTGGTGAATTATTGGCCGGCGCTT
This sequence comes from Chitinophagaceae bacterium, assembly GCA_947461495.1. Classification (GTDB taxonomy): domain Bacteria; phylum Bacteroidota; class Bacteroidia; order Chitinophagales; family Chitinophagaceae; genus Ferruginibacter. The sequence goes on along the minus strand of CANHLV010000029.1, from coordinate 5,298 downwards.
TTTTCGTTGAATATATTTTTGGATGGCAGGGTTTAGGTAAACTAACAATAGAAGCTTTGGAAAAACTTGATTATCCCGTACTTATGGGAGCGGTAATTTTTAGCGCTATTATTTTTATTTCAATAAGTAAACTTTCTGATATTATCAATCGTAAAATTGATCCAAGAATCATCTAAAAACAAGTCATATTATTTTTACAGAATACCAATCGGTATAAATTATTGAATTAAAGAAGTATCTTTTATATCGGCACCTAAAATTTGATGCTTTCTGTTGTGGTAGAAATAATAGCCAAAATTTGCAATGATGAAGGCTGATAAAAATTCCCAAATTTCATTTGCAGCGAAATAGTAATTTTTGTCGTAACCTTTTGGAAGTATGTTCAATATTAACTTACAAGCTAGCCAGGATATCCCCAAAAAAATACCAATTGTAATGGGTGGAACCGGTATTTTTAATTGTTTTACCAATTTTTTAAAGAATGCAATATGATAGCATGCCAATGGAAGTAAAATTCCGAAAATTAGAAGAAATACCCTGTACAAGAAGTTCATCTCTGTTAGTCTTTCAATCCCTTGCTTTTGTTTATGTGAATTTTTGTTGGTTGCGCCGTTGAAAGTTGGTAAATTATGTACATTGAATTCGCTTTGAACATTTTCTTGTTTAATATTTTCGGGTACTTCAAAACAAAAAATTCTTTGCCCCCAACTAAGTTCTTCGCCAGCCCCAAAGAAAAAAATCAGAGAAAGCAGTATCATAAAAATATTTTTGGGTGAACTAAGGAGAAAGAATATAGAGGAAATGAATAAAAACAATGCGGTACCTCCTTCATAAAGATTGTCTTCACTGCCTAATAAAATGACTATTTTTTCATTGAATAAATAAACAGAATAACTGAGAATTATCACAATTGATATCAATATGATATTGAATTTGTTGTTGATGATTTCTTTTTTGTACATGGGAGGTAAGCTGATATTTAGCCTTAATAACGTTCTCAATGTGAAATTATTATCTGTATTTAACAATTCAAATTTTTTTTTAGCTTTTCTTGGCACTGTTATTGAAAAACTACAAATACAATATTTCATCCTTTCTTTCGTTTAAGTATTATCCTTTGAAATAATTAGGTCGAATCCAAGCCTAATTTTCAATATTCTATAAACACCAAATGAAAAACCATGTCAAAAACCAATTTGTACAACATCCTATGCTTGCTGTTATTGATATTAATAACATCAAATGCTTATTCTCGTAAATTTTATTTCAGTAGCTCTGGCGGAAGCGATAGTTACTCCGTTTCCCAGGCACAAAATCCTGCAACACCCTGGAAATCATTAGTCAATCTACACAGATTTGCAAATGGCATGAGTCCGTTTGGAGCAGCTCCAAACAGAGCTGCAGCAGGAGATACCTTTTTATTCAAATGTGGTGATGTTTTCTCCACTGGTTTTAATAATTCCAATGATGATTTTGGAGTTGTAAAGTGGTGGAAAGGAGTGGCAGGTTATACCGCTCCAACTGGAACAGCCAATGCGCCAATCGTATTTACTTCATATGGCACAGGCTCAAAGCCAAATCTCTTATTCCCAAATCCTACAGCTGTTGTGGCAAGAAATAGGTATGTTTTGAATTTTAAAAACGTAGGCTACCTTTATTTTGATAATTTACAATTCAATGATACCAGATTTGCGGTGAATGATAAAGTAACTTCGGCTTACACTTGTTCAGGAATGATGATGGGAGAGAGTAATTCTAGTATTTGTAACAACATAAAAGTCACCAATTGTAATTTTAGTAACACTTGTTATGGTATAGTTTCAACAGCTAGAAATTTCGAAATTTCCAATAATACTTTTACCAATTTTAAAAGTTGCGGAGATTCACTTGGCATTAATGATATTGGAGCAGATGCATTACAGCCTTCAGGCTATAAATATTTAATAAAAAATAATCTTATACAGGGAAGCTGGGCTTATGCCAATCCCAACTCTTCATCACAAGGTAAACTGGGTGGGGGATTAGAAACTATCAATGATTTCGATAGCAGTTTGATTATTTACAATACTTTTTTGGATAATTCCGGTGCCATGGAATTTGGACAGAATAATGGAACGCAGTACGGACCTAATGATGATACTTTTGCTTACAATAAATTTATCAATAGCTCTGTTGTATCTTATGTAAATGTGACTGGTACATTTGCTTGTACAGCAGCGCGTTTGCATTTTTGGAACAATGTTATCATAGAAAACCGAAACAGTAGACATAATGGCTCAAATTTTGGACAAGACGTTCTGAACGATGGTCAATCCTATACCAATTGGACGTATTGGCCTTCCTATCCATTGAATCCAACAATTAATAATCCAGGAGGATGGAGGCCATTTCAATATTCCTCTGACGCAGGAGTAACTGCAGACACGTTGTATGACATAAGAAATAATATTTTTTGGAATTCCAATGGCTTGCAAATAAAGTATACCGGAAGAACCAAGATCAAATATGCCAATAATATTTACAGATTAAGTGGTGGAGCTAGTTTAGGCGGTACACTTGGAACTGGAGAATTTTCAACCACATCACAATTATTTGCAGATACTTCATCTGCCAATCCGATGAATTGGAATTTTAATTTACTTCCCAATTCTCCTGGCATTAATGGTGGAGTTAATTTGGGATTAAACTATGATTTTAATTTAAACCCCATTGCCGGAAATCCGGATATAGGAATTTTGGAATATACTCAAGTGTCACCACCAACACCACCAATAACACCTTCACTGGTAGGAACTGCCAATGCTGGAGGAATTTTATGTAACGGTGGTACAACGACCGTAACAATAGCCGCAACAGGAGGCACTTCGCCTTATGTAGGAACGGGAACATTTACTGTTGGTGCCGGTATTCATAATTATGTTGTGACTGATGCTGCTGGTAACCGTGATTCAGTAAGTGTGAACATTTCTCAACCTTCGGTTATTTCCGTGTCAGTATCCACAGGTACCATTGCTACATTTGGTGGAACTACTAATGTGCAGGTAACTGCAAACGGCGGAACAGGAACTGCTTATCAATATAGTTTGAATGGAGGCAGCTATCAGACTTCAAATAGTTTTTCAGGTGTTCCAGCAGGTAATCATGTAGTTAATGTGAAAGATATAAATGGATGTATTGTTGTAAAAAATTTTAGTATCTCTGCTCCGGTAATTGCACCCTTGGTAGCTACCGCTAATGCAACTTCAATTTCATGTAATGGTAATACCACAATTGTAACTGTTGCTGCTTCAGGTGGAGTTGCGCCTTATGTTGGGACAGGTAGTTTTGTCACAGTTGCAGGTACTTATAGTTATACAGTTTCAGATGCTAATGGAAGCAGCACTATAGCTAGCATAACAATAAGTGAACCACAGGCAATAATTGTAAATACAGTTTCGGGCAATATTCTGGTAAATGGAGGAAGCACAACCGTAACTGTAAATGCAAGTGGTGGGGTGAGTCCATTTACTTACAAACTTGATAATGGAAATTATCAAACTGCAAACTTATTTTCTGGAGTAATTGCAGGTTCTCATATCGCTACAGTAAAAGATGCAAATGGTTGTACTAAAACAAATAATTTTGTGATTACTCAACCTTCTGTATTGAATGCGTCTGCAATTTCAGGGACAATTGCCTGCAACGGAGGAAGCACAACAGTAACGGTTTCGGCAACCGGAGGTACAGCTCCCTATTCCGGAACAGGTAATTTTACTGCGGTGGCTGGAACCCATAATTACACAATAACCGATGCAAATGGAATTTCACAATCTGTAGGTGTTACAATTACTCAACCATCATTATTATCTGCTACGTTAACTGCAGGAACAATATCAGTTTATGGTGGTACAACAAGTATAAATGTGAATGCCTCAGGCGGAACTCCCATTTTTAATTACTCACTCAACAGTGGCACTGCACAGACTTCAAATGTTTTTTCCAATGTTCCCGCCGGAAATCATAATGTATTGATTACAGATGCCAATGGTTGTAATACAACAAAATCAATCAGTATTACACAGCCGAGTAATAACCCTGTTATAGTTTCTGCAGTTGCTGGTCAGATAACTTGTTTTGGTGGTACTACAATGGTTACGGTAACTGCAACAGGAGGCACAGCTCCATATACGGGTACTGGTGTGTTTTCTGCGGCCGCAGGTACACGGACTTATACAGTTAGGGATGCGTTGGGCGCTACACAATCTGCAACGATTATCATCACACAACCAACAGATATACTTTTATCAGTTTCTGTTGCTAATGATATCTCTGTTATTGGCGGTACTACATCAGTTAGTGCTTCTGCAACAGGAGGTTCAGGTAGTTTCAGATACAGTCTTGATGGAGGTCAAACTCAAACATCTTCAACTTTTAGAGCAGTTACTGCCGGAACTCACTCAATGATGGCTATAGATCTAAATGGTTGTTCAAAAATGTCAACCTTTACAGTTAATCAGGCAAGTACTGCAGGAATGGTGTTAAACTTGATTTCAAAAACTGATGCAACTTGCAAAGGTGCTAGAAACGGGTTTGTAGAGGTTAAAGCATCTGGCGGACGTGAGCCATATCAGTATGCTATTGGAAATGGAAATTACCAGATAAACAATCGTTTTTACGGACTAAAAGCAGGTACTTATAGAGTTTATGCAAAAGATGCTAATCGTAATGTGGTCAGTATAGTTGTGGTCATTTTAGATGGCAGAAATAATTGTCAGACTGGAAGGATTATGATTAATGATACAACTGTAAATAAAACTGTCAGTATAAATGCATATCCCAACCCATCTGCTTCTTCATTCAAACTTGCTATAAATACTGATTCTGATGAAGATGTAAAAATTGAGGTTATTGACTTGTCAGGGAATAGAATTTTTACAACAAAAGGGAGCCCAGTTACAATTTATAGTTTTGGCCAGCAATTTAAAGCCGGAGTGTATTTTGTAAGGGTAATACAAGGTGAATATCAGTCCACTCAAAAAGTAATTAAACTCTAATGATGTGATGTCATAAAATAAGTTGACTAGATTAAATAAGTCCCGGTTGCCTTAGGTAGCCGGGATTTGTTATTAATGTAGGCAATTAGGTTTTTCGATTTGCAGTGTTTCAATGTTTCAATATTGCGATATTGCAATATTGCAATATCGCAATATTACGTGTTCTCAACTCGAACAGCCAAATATTATCACTAATATTTCTTCAGTACCACTTAAATTTCTTCATACTCTTACGTAAAGCAAAATTGAGTCTTAATTGGTTTTT